>JACMKN010000316.1 GCA_014380135.1 Deltaproteobacteria bacterium | reverse complement strand
TGCTGCCGATCCAGAACCATGGAGAGCTGGCGGTGCTTTACTGCTTCATTTTTCTGTTCATCTCCACCCAGGGGAGCGGGATCTGGAGCGTCGATGCACTCCGGAAACGGTGACAGCCGCCGGATGAACCGGTAGCCTGATTGCCGCAGCAAGACGCTGCGGCAATCAGGGAGCAGGAATCAGGGAGCAGCGGCTGCGAACGGCGTCGGATATGCCGATGTCACCACCTGCTCCGAGCCCGCCGGAGACGAAAAATAGAAAGTTTCGTTGCTGCGGGTCGGGCTGATGCTGGCGCTGAAGACCCCGTCGCCGGCGACGGGGTCTGGGAAGATGCCGTCGTCCTTCAGCTCATACAGCACGCCGCTGGAGAGGGTCACGGTGACCGGACCCAAGGGCGCGTCGCAGTTGATGCTCAGGGCGCTCAGGGTAGCGGGTAGTCCGGAAGTGCCAGACGCGGGGAAAGTGAGGGCCGAGAAGAGCCGGCTGTCGAGGCAGGTCAGCGAGCCGAAGGCGTCGATCTGCCTGCCGGCCACGGTCCTGCCGGCCAGAGCGGGAAGCGGGTTGCCCCCCGTGAGCAGCAGGTTCTTGATCCCCCGCCAGTCGGCGCTGGGCCGGGCGGACTTGATCAGGGCGGCCAGACCGGTCACATGCGGGGTAGCCATGGAGGTTCCGGAGTGGGTAGCGTAGCTGTTGCCGGGGGCGGTACTGTAGATGGCGCTGCCCGGGGCGGCGACGTGGACGCTGTGGCGGCCGTACTGGGAGAAGGTGGCCAGGGAGTCGGCCGGGGTGGTGGCCGCCACGGCGACCAGGTTGGGCAGATCGTAGCTGGCCGGATAGGTGGGGGTGACGTCGCTGTCCGTGCCGTCGTTGCCGCCGGCGACGATGAAGAGCATGTCCTTTTGGGCGGCGATAGCGTCATGGAGCGCACGGGAATACCCTCCCCCGCCCCAGCTGTTGTTGCTGGCGACGATGTTCACCCCGCGGCGCTTCATCTGTGCCACATAATGGAGACAGTCAATGGCTTCGGCGGCAGTACCGCCCCCGCTGGCGGCCAGGAATTTGCACGTCATGATGCGCACGTTCCAGTTCACTCCCGCCACCCCCAGGCCGTTGTTGCCGGCTGCGCCGATGGTCCCCGCCACATGGGTGCCGTGGCCGACCTCGTCGGTCAGATCGCCGCCGCCGGTGATGGCGTTGTAACCGTGGATATCATCGACGATCCCGTTACCGTCATCGTCCACCCCCGGCCTGCCGTTCAGCTCCAGCGTATTTACCCAGAGATTCCCCTTCAGATCGGAATGGTTGACGTCAATGCCGCTGTCGATGACGGCCACCACCACTTCGGCACTGCCGGTGGTCATGTCCCAGGCCGCCGGAGCGTTGATCTTCTCCATCCCCCACAACGGGGTGAAGGAGGGATCGTCGGGAACGACCAGAGCCTGCACCAGGAAGTTCGGTTCGGCGTACTCCACCTCCGGGTCGCTCTCGAACTCACGGACCGCCTCGGCAACCGGGGTTCCGGCACGGAGCTTGACCCGTTCCATGGCGTAGGAGGAAAACTCCTTGATCTTGCGGGAACCGTGGCGCCGGTGCAACTCTCCCCTGTGCAGTTTCCCTCCCGGACGATATTTGACGATCAACTCCCCCGGTTCGTACTCCTTCCCTTTTCCTCCTGCATCTTTCGGCATCGCGGCCTGGGAAACACCGCCGCAGAAAAGAACCATCACAAATGTCCAGCCAACCTTGCTCAAAGAACCCACCATCAATCTCCTGTTCTCTTCCCTTACCCTGCTAAACAGGATAAGAGGGTTAGCGAAGATGTTTTCTGGCAGAAAACAACTTCTGACTTATTTAAAAAACCGGGCTGCGAATATCGCAGAGATATTCAGGCATACCGGTTGTCTTTGTCAGGGTTGTTGCAGGTTTTCTGCCACCACCCTCGGGATGGTTTGGTATTGCCTTTTCATCTGCTGCGGTTGTTTGTACTTGACTAGTGTACTAAAGAATGGATGAAAATAGCAATTGTTTCTAGCACAATATAGATTTTTTAAAGTGGAAAGGCACCTGAAACACATCTCCATGAACAGCAAAAGTAATCATGGCTCCTTTTTTCTTTGGCTGTAGAACCCGATCAGAAACTCGCCATCTTTGGGTGACAGGTCATACTTGAAGATCGCTTCCTGGACGAGCGGCTGGACCGGCTGGCAGGAATTCTCCTGAAGATTGCCGGATATCCATTTGACTGCGCGTCGTAAATCTTCCCCTTCGGGTAGCAGTTCATGCATGGCTTTGTAGACTCCTTATATATTCCTTCTCCGTCATCAGCTCCCGTGTACTCTCCAACCGGTCGATGAAAACCACCCCCTGCAGATGGTCAAACTCGTGCTGGAATACCCGCGCCAGAAAGTCCGCATATTCCGCTTCCCGCACCTCTCCCGCCCTGTCAGGTAGCGCACGCCGATCCGCCGATGGCGGGGGACCAGGCCGCGCACGCCGGGGATACTCAGGTTCCATCAACCCCGAACATTCGGCCACCTCAACGTCAGCGATGCATGATATTTAAATGCCTCGTCAATCGTCTCCCGGATGACATCATCGTTCCAGGGCTTGTTCAGAAACTTGTAGATCGCACCGCGGTTGATGGCATCGGTAATCGAGTTCAGGTCGGCATGCCCGGTCAGAATGATGCGGACCGTGTCGGGGTAGAGCTCCTTGACCCTGCTCAGGAACTCGGTGCCGATCATGACGGGCATTCTCTGGTCGGAGATAATCACCGAAACCCGATTGTTCGCCAGCAGCTCGAACCCCTCCGCAGCACTGTCGGCAAGCAGCACCCGGTATCCTTCCAAAACAAGCATCCTATGCAATGCCAAGCCCACATTTTTCTCGTCATCCACCACAAGGATGGTCTTTTCCGGGGAGGGGCCGTTATCGGGCGCCAGCTGCAAATGGCGGTTTTCGCGCAGAAGTTGCTCAAACTCCAGGGCCGGCACCGGCCGGCTGAAGTAATAGCCCTGCATCTCATCGCAACCATGCGAGCGGAGATAGTTCAACTGTCCCTCCGTTTCGACCCCTTCGGCGATTACTTTCAAATGCAGGCTGTGGGCCATGGCGATCACGGCTGTGGCAATCGCGGCATTATCCGGGTCGCTGGTGATATCCCGTACAAAGGATTGATCGATTTTCAGCTTGTCGAAGGGGAACCGCTTCAGATACCCCAGGCTGGAATACCCGGTCCCGAAATCGTCCATCGCCAGAGAAATCCCCATATCCTTCAGCTCCTTGAGGATAGCCGTCACCCGCTCCACGTCCTGCATGACCATGCTCTCGGTAATCTCAAGCTCCAGGTAACGCGGGTCGAGCCCGGTCTCCAGCAACAGCTGGCCGATGAGACCGGCAATATTCTGCTGCCTGAATTGACGGACCGAGAGATTGACCGCCACAGTCAGCGGGGCAAGACCGGCATCCTGCCAGGCCTTGTTCTGCGCGCAGGCGGTTTTCAGTACCCACTCCCCGATCGTCTCGATCAGGCCGGTCTCCTCGGCCAGGGGGATGAAGTTGGCCGGCGGGACCATCCCCATTTCAGGGTGCTGCCAGCGCACCAGGGCCTCCATGCTGGTGATCAGTCCGGTAGCCAGACTCACTTTCGGCTGGTAATACACCAGCAATTCGTCATTTTCCAAAGCCCGCCGCAGATACTTTTCCATGGTCATGCGCGCCAGCGACCGGGCATTCATCTCGCCGGTAAAGAACTGGAAGGTGTTGCGGCCCTGCTCCTTGGCCCGGTACATGGCCACATCGGCGTTTTTGATGAGCGACTGCACGTCCTCTCCGTCCCGTGGGAAGATACTGATGCCGATGCTGCAGGTGATGACGAGTTCATGCCCGTCGATGCGGAAGGGCTGGGCTATCAGCTCCAGCATCTTGCCGGCGATCAGGGTGGCATGATCAGAAACCGACTGATCAGAAACAACAATGACAAACTCGTCCCCTCCCCGGCGCGCCACGGTATCGCCGGATCTCACGCAACCGGACAGGCGTTCGGCGGCGATTTTCAGAAGCATGTCTCCGATATCATGCCCCAGGCTGTCGTTGATAAACTTGAAGTTATCCAGATCTACAAAGAACACCGCCAGTTCGTTATGGTTGCGCCGGGACATTAACATCGCCTGACGGATGCGGTCGCTGAGCAGGTTGCGATTGGTAAGGCTGGTCAACCCATCATGGTTGGCCTGGTATTCGAGCTGTTCCTCATACCGTTTGCGCTCGGTAATATCCTCCAGGGTTTCAATGACGGCCAGCAGCTCGCCCTTGGCATTACGGATCGGGGCAGCATTGAAAAGGATATAGCGATCCATGCCATTGAGATTCCGATACCATCCTTCTGCCTGCACCCCTTCCGGGATGAAACTCGATTTTTCGAAGGTGTCGAAATATTGGGGTGCCTGCGCCATGGCACCATCTATGATGATGTCCGCCAGGACGGGACGTCTGTGATCGTAAAATGCCTTCCAGGGTTCATCCCGACCGAACATGGCCTCCGCCCGGATGCCGGTCAGTTCCTCGCAGGCCCGGTTCCAGATCAAAACCTGATGGGTCGGACCGAGAACAAAGGTTGGAACGGCACTGTTCTGCACCAGGCTTTCAACGAACTCATTATGTTCCGCCAGCACGGCTTCCGCCCGCTTGCGTTCAGCAATGTTGTGGATGATCGCGATGAACGTCAATCTGCCTTCCAGGTCCAGCCTGCTGATGGAAAGCTCCAGCGGGAAGCAGGTCTGATCCTTATGGCGGCCGACCGTTTCGAAATTAAGTCGCTCCCCCGTTCCCGTCTCAGCCAGGGAGAAATCAAACGGCGCACCAGTGCGCCCACTTCCTATTTCGGGAATGATACGGCCGATCGTCTGCCCGACCATTTCATCGGGCAGATACCCGAACATACTTTCCGCAGCCGGATTCAGCGATTCGACAT
>JACMKN010000052.1 GCA_014380135.1 Deltaproteobacteria bacterium | reverse complement strand
CGATGCCATGGCGGAATGCGGTTTCGGCAACTGTACCAACCATTACGAGTGTCAGGCCGCCTGTCCCAAGGGCATTAACGTCAAGTTTATTGCCCGGATGAACCGGGAATTCCTGAAGGCTCAATTCTGCTGATACAATTTAATTCATATTAATGCTATAAGAGGGGCTGCCATACGGTTGCCCCTCTCTTTTTGCCTGGAGTTCATGTGGATTTAAATCTTGTGCAGATCGTTTTTGATGTGGAGACAGATAATGCCGCTGTACAGGCTGCTTATTATTATCAAGCCTTGCGCCGCTTTGATCTGTTGTTCAGGCAAGCATGTTGCCGCTGCGGGGGTACGCAATGTTCTGCCTGTAAGGAACAGACAGCTTGTCCCTACCGGGAAGTTTTTGCACAAGAACTGTCAACCGATCCGGATATTGTACGTCGCCACCAAAAGCCGCCGCTGCCTTTCGCATTTAAAATCAGGCAAATACCGGATAATAATTCGTGTTTTGAAATAAGTCTGGTTGTTGTCGGAAACGCCGTCAATCATCTGGCTGTATTCAATAGCGCCGTGCGGCGCTTGATCGAATCGACGGCGCAACAGTGTCCGGGAGCCGTTCCGGTTATTACCGGAATCTACTGTCTGGACTATCAATCGCTTCGGCACGAACTGGATTGCTCATTTCGCAGCACCGGGAATCTGGTCATATTATCAAGTCTGGAAATCATGGAGAACACGGTGGAAGCTGAAAATATCAGGCTGATTCTGGATTCCCCGTTGCGACTGCTCAGCGCCGGAGCTGTATTGTATGACTTCGAATTCACTGTTTTTCTGCGTTCCCAGCTGCGGCGCTGTTCGTCCCTGTTTGCCTATTACGGAGATGGCGAGCTTGAGCTTGACTTTGCCGGATTGTCGGCTGCGGCAGACCATGTCAAGTGTCTGAAAAACGGAATTCGTTATTTGCAGCCGTCCTGGTCGCAACGTTCCAATCATGCCGGTCTGCAAGGGATATCTGAATTCGGGGATTTGGCACCGGGTATGCGGCCTTTGTTGGCCCTTGGCAGTTATCTGAATGCCGGGAAGGGTGCTTCTTTCGGACTGGGCGCGTACCGGGCAGAGGCGGCGTAATTTCACTTTAATGTGATCCATCATATATGACAGTTACGCTAAACGTGACGGGCTGTTTTGACGGTTATTCCTTCACACCGCAGGTCCTCAATTCATTTTCCCCGTATAATCAAACCGTTGCACTCGCAGTATCCATGGGCCTTCACTGGCACGTTAGTTGCGATTTGTCTGCATAGCATCTTGATTTAAAATTGTTATAAATCGATACTGGACTTGGCTTTACTTGACGGTCCTGTGCCAATAGTATAACATTCCAAAATTAAATTTGATGCAGATGGGCTTATGTGTTTATAACTTGCTTTACAGTAGATGTTGAAGACTGGTTTCATGTTTGCGGGGTTGACGGATTGCCGACATTCCGGTCTGATCAATGGCGGGTGTTTGATAACACCATGCGCCTGCTGGACCTGTTTGATGAACTTGACATACGTGGCACTTTTTTCATGCTTGGCGCTGTTGCGGCCGCTAAGCCCGAACTTGCATCGATTATAGCATCACGGGGACACGAAGTAGCTTCCCATGGCTATTCTCATCGCTTGGTTTATGAACTGACCCCCGAACAATTTCGGGAAGAAATAATCCGTACCGCTGGTCTGATTGCCGCCCAGACCGGTAAAGCTCCGGTCGGTTTCCGGGCTCCCCAGTGGTCACTTGGTGAGCGTACCCCCTGGGCATTCGAGATCCTTGCCTGTGAAGGGTATCTGTATGATTCAAGCTGTACTCCGCTCCCCTTTATCGGGAATTCAAGAGGCTCTTTGGCACCATATCGAATATCGACAAGCGCCGGAAGTCTGTGGGAAATTCCGCCGCTGGTTACCTCTACCCGCTTTGGGAATCTGCCAAGCGGCGGCGGATGGGGTTTGCGGCTGTTACCAATGAAGACGATTCATAAGGGCGTCAATAACGCACATTCCGGCGGAAATCCGGCCGTGTTCTATCTTCATCCCCGAGAAGTCGACCCCGATGGACCCAGGCTGCGTCTGCCTCTTTTAAAGCGTTTTGCCGCGTATGGTACCCGCAGCGATGTTACACCGATTGTCAGGCATCTGGCGCGCACCGGGAAAAGCATGCCTCTGCGGGAAATGGTGGATTCGTGGCCTTCTGCGTCCTGATACCGGCCTATAATGCTGCACTGACTCTTGGAAACGTTCTGGATGAAGTCTGTGAACAGGGCTTTTCTGTCATCGTTGTCGATGACGGCTCAATTGATGACACGTCGCGGGTAGCCGGCGCTTATCCGGTTGCCTTGTCCTTCCACACTTCCAATCTGGGCAAGGGAGCCGCGCTGATGACCGGGTTTCGCTGGGCTCTGGAAAACGGTTTTGAAGGGGTTGTCACGCTGGATGCCGATGGACAGCATGATCCTTCAGCGATTGCTACGCTGGCGACAGCCGCTCTTGACGGAAATTTTGATATTTTGATAGCATCAAGATATACTCAGTTTAATGAAATGGCTGGCCTGCGCAAATTCTGGAACCGTTTCGGAGTCTGGTGCATGCGTAAACGTACCGGATTCGAGATCAGCGACAGCCAGTCCGGTTTCCGGTTTTATTCAACCTCGTTGCTCTCTGCTGTCACGCTTTCCAAAAGCGGCTACGACCTGGAAATGGAAATCCTGATGAAGGCCTGGAAACTCGGATTTACGATCGGCTCGCTGCCGGTGGCGGCCCGCGTTGCAGACGGCCGCTCGACCAGTCACTATAAGCCGGTGCGGGATACCTGGAATATCTGTATGACTTTTTTACGCCACATGTGATGGAGAAAATATGATCCAAACGCTTAAAAACTATACAAAAGAAAAGGTATTGACCTATCTTTTGTCAATGGCAACCAACTCTTCCGATGAGACGCTGATCAGGATGACCCACCTGATGGAACTGCTTCCCAAAAAGGATTATTACAAGGAGCGCATCCGCTGGGTGCGCGGGCTTATTCGCGACAAACACCCCAGTATCGAGTTTCCCAGGCGTATTCTGCGTGACCTCCATCCCAATCAGCGCGATAAATGGATCAGCAACCTGGCGATCAACCACCTGCTGAACGGTACCAACAAGCGCAAGGAATGGGGCGACCGGAACGGCTTCTATCCACCTTCGACCGTTGTCATCAGCCCCACCATGAAGTGCGATCTTAACTGTTACGGCTGTTATGCCGGCGATTATGGCAAATCACTGGAACTGACGCTGGACGAGCTTGATTCGATCCTGGTTCAGATGAAGGAGATGGGGGTTTATTTCGCCGTTATTTCCGGCGGAGAACCGTTCTACATGAAGGGTATCTTCGATATCTTCAAAAAACACAGCGACATGGCTTTTCTGGTATTTACCCACGGCGGTCTGATCGATGAGCAGATGGTTGAAAAACTGGTCGAAGTCGGGAATGTCATGCCCTCCTTCTCGCTGGAGGGATATGAACAGGAGACCGATGCCAGGCGCGGCGCCGGACACTACAAAAAGGTCATGCGCGCCATGGACCTGCTCCGCGAAGGCGGACTATCCTTCTGCGGTTCGTTTACCCACTCCCGGACAAACTCCGATATCATCACCAATCCTGAATACATCGACATGCTTCTGGAAAAAGGCGTCTTCGCGATGTGGCTGTTCTCCTACGTTCCGGTCGGACGCAAGCCCGATGTCGAGCTGATGCCGACGCCGGAACAGCGCGACAACCTGCGTCGGAGTGTGGCCGGTTTCAGAGATGAAAAGCCGATGCTTTTCATCGATTTCTGGAATGACGGACCGATGGTCTCCGGCTGTCTGGCGGGCGGCAGGAAATACTTCCATATCAATGCCAACGGCGACATCGAGCCCTGCGTATTCTGTCATTATGCCGTCGACAATATTCGCAAGACAACAATTCGCGATGCCCTGGCTTCACCCCTTTTCCGGAAGATCAGAGAGAAGCAGGGGGAACATGACAACCTGCTGCGTCCCTGCATGCTGATCGACCATCCTGAAGTAGGTCGTGAACTGTTCACATCCGAGGGCGCCTACCCGACCCACGAGGGAGCCGACGAGATATTTACCGTCTTGGCGAACCAGATGGATGCCTATTCGAAAGATTATGCGGTCATCGCCGACGAAGCCTGGGAGGAAGAATTCAAGGATCATGCTGTCAGAAAGAAAAAGATTCGAGCCAGGTGACGAGCGTGCCGGCCTGTGGACAAAGCAGCTGAGATGACGGTCAACAATAACATCAGCATTTTTTTTCTCGATCTGTTCATGATACTGGTTCCCCGCCGGGTTGTTCCACCGGTGGCATTTGTATTCGGGCTTTTTTCCTGGCTGCTTGCAGCGCGACAGCGGCGAGGCATGCGGGCCAACCTGCGCGTGATCACCGGCCGCAAAAACGTTGAATTGCTCCTGATCTCATGCATTTACAAGTATTGCCTGAACTGGACGGACGTGATGCTGATGCTGCGTCTGCATGGCTCCCGCCTGCAGGCCCTGATCGGTCGCCGCAGCTCGCAAAAGGCACTTGATGAGGCCCTGGCGGCCGGCAACGGTGCCATCCTGGTGTCGCTGCATCTGGGAAACTGGGAATTGGGCGGACTGGGCTTGGCCGACCTGGGGTATCGTCTGAACGTACTGACGTTCAGGGAGCCGGACGAGAAGGTCAACGAACTGCGGGAAAGAGTGCGGAGTGAGCGTGGTATCGGCACCATTTACGTGGATCGGGAGGATGTTTCGCCGCTGGCGATCATCGAAGCGATCAATGCCCTGCGGCGCAACGAAGTGCTCTGCCTGCTGGGCGAACGGGACGGCTCCTCGAATACGATTCTGATTGATTTCTTCGGCAAGAGCACCCCCTTTCCGACCGGGGCCGCCTATCTGGCGCTGGCCAGCGGCGCTCCGGTCATACCGGTCTTCGTACCGCTGGAAGGGGACCGGTATGCGACGCTGATGGAAGATCCAATTTATTTCAGGGGCGGGCACGGGCAGCATGCCCAGGCCATTCGCAGCGGCATGGAGCGTTTGGCAGCCGTTTTTGAACGTTACATCCGGCAGTATCCGGACCAGTGGTACAATTTCTTCGATTTCTGGAAGGAAAAAAACGGCGTTTAACAGTAATTCCAATTTCAGATCAGAGATGCCCTCAAGCCGGTGAGGATTGAGGCGACGAAGGCATACAGACAGTATGTTGAGGAGCCGAAGACGAACCAACGAAGAGGGCGCTTTGATATGGAAATGGAAAAGGTATAATTTACAACTTAACAAATAGAGAGGTTTTGCATGTCTGAAGAACTGATTCCAAAAGTAAAACAAATGATTATTGACAGTCTGCGCATAGAAGGGATGTCGCCCGACGAAATAGAAAGCGACGCTCCGCTTTTTGGTGAAGGTTTGGGGCTGGACTCAATCGACGCACTGCAGCTGGTCGTTGCGATGGAGAAGGAATTCGGAGTGGTGGTGCCGGATGCCGCCACCGGTTCCAAGGTGTTCGCCTCGGTTCGCAGCATGGCCGAATATATCGTGGAAAATAAAAAGTGAAAATCCTCTTCATCTCGCCGGGCTGGGAGAAGGGGCGTCTGTGGGGAGAGCTGGCCTTTAAATTTCCCACCTTGTCCCTGGCTTCGATTGCCGCGGTAACTCCGCCGGAGTGGGAAGTGGCCCTGCTGGATGACAATTTCGAGAAGATTGATTATGCCTGCGATGCCGACCTGATAGCCCTGACCGCCATGACCCCCCAGGCGCCGCGCGCCTACCTGATTGCCGACGAATTCCGTCGCCGCGGCAAGACGGTCGTGATGGGCGGCTTCCATGTCAGCAACATGCCGGATGAAGCCTTGACGCATGTGGATGCCGTCTTGGTGGGAGAGGGGGAAGTCGTATGGCCGCAGCTGCTCGCGGATTTTCAGCAAGGCAAGCTGCAGCGCAGGTATCAGCCCGAGACCCAGATGGCGATGGATACCATCCCGGTTGCCCGCCGCGAGCTTTTCAAAGGCAAGCGCTATCTGCTCACGAATACGATCCAGACCACCCGCGGCTGTCCCTTCGACTGCGAGTTCTGTTCGGTGACCGCTTTTTACGGTCGCAAATACCGCAAGAGACCGATCGACAACATCCTTCAGGAACTGGTTCAACTCCGCAAATCCAACTCCTTCATTTTTTTCGTTGATGACAACCTGGTGGCCGACCGCAAATACGCCCTGGAGCTGTTTGCCGGCATGAAAAACATGGATTTCAAATGGCTCTCCCATTCCCCGATCGACTTTGCCGGTGACCGGGAGCTGATGAAGGCCGCCGGTGAGGCGGGCTGTGTCGGGATGTTCGTCGGCTTCGAGTCGCTCAATCAGGAATCACTGGCCGCCATGGGCAAGGTCACCAACCGGGCCAAGTCCTATCTGGAAGACGCCAAGGCGTTTCGCGACAACGGTATCGGTATCCTGGGCTCTTTTGTACTCGGTTACGACGGCGATACTCCGGCTGTTTTTGAACAGCTGCTGCGCTTCTGCGAGGAGGCCCGCATCGAAGCCGCCATCTTTCCGCTGCTGACACCCTATCCCGGCACGGCCGTGCGCCGTCGTCTGGAGCTTGAGGGGCGTATCATCTCCAGTGACTGGCGCAACTACGATATGGAGCATGTCAATTTCAAACCGCTCGGCATGAGCATCGAGGAGCTGCAGCAGGGCTACGACTGGCTCAACAACTCCTTCTATTCATTCACCTCCATGTACCGCCGCCTGTTCAAGCTGCATCGTTCGGTGCAGGTCTTCGGACCGATGAATCTCGGTTTCCGTGCCGCGCTTCGCCGCAAGTGCAGTGCCGCATGACGAACTCTCCCCGGCTGTTACTGATCTATCCCGCCACCCACAAGCTGGGCTGGGTCAAGCGTTTCCAGCTTCCCTCGCTCTCACTCAATCAGGTGGCAGCCGCCACACCTCCGGAGTGGCAGGTGACGATTGTGGACGAGGTTCAGGAAGAGCTGTGCTATGACGGTCAATATGATCTGGTGGGGATCACGGCCATGACCCATCAGGCGCTGCACGCCTACCAGATTGCCGACCGCTTTCGGGAGCGGGGCATACCGGTTGTGCTGGGGGGCATTCATCCCACGGTAATGCCGGACGAAGCGGCTGCCCATGCCGATGCGGTCGTTATCGGCGAGGCCGAGCCGGTCTGGGCCGAACTGCTGGACGACTTGCGGGGCGGGCGACTGAAACCCTTCTATCGCTCCGTGCCGACCGGCGACCGTCTTGTGATTCCCTGGGCCCGACGCGAGCTGCTGGCGGGGCGCAAGTATCTTACCACCCAGACAATTCAGGCCAGTCGCGGCTGCCCCTACGATTGCGCCTTTTGTACCGTGACTCCCTACTTTGGAAATACCTTCCGTTACCGCGATCCCGAAGACATCCTGGCTGAACTGCGCACCTATCAGGGCAAACTGACGATTTTCCTGGACGACAACATCCTGGGTGATCCGCACAAGGCCAAACCGATCCTGGCCGGCATGGTCGGTATGGGGCTGCGCTGGGGGGGGCAGGCCAATCTCCGCTTTGCTGAGGATCCGGAAATGGTAAAACTGCTGGCCGCTTCCGGCTGCATCGGCATCTTTGTCGGTCTGGAATCGGCCGATGGCGTTCACGCCAATCATCCCAAGACCGCCGGCAGCTCATCCCAGGCCGATCTTATCAAACGGATTCGCGATACCGGCGTCGTAGTGGAGGCCTCGGTCATTTTCGGATTCGATGACCACGATCAGGGCATTTTCGAGCGCACGGTCCGTTATCTGGAAAAGTGTGCTCCCAGCCTGCCAACCCTGCACATCCTGACCCCCTATCCGGGTACGGCACTTTTCAAACAATATCAGCAGGAGGGGCGCATGCTGCATACCGACTGGCGACGCTATGATCATGGTCAGGTCGTCTACCGTCCACGCCTGATGACGCCCGAGCAGCTCTACAAGGGCTGGGTTGATGCCCGTCAGGAAGCCTACCGCTGGTCTGCCATTGCGTCACGGGTTCTGCAGAGCCCCGGAAAAACGATTAATCTGATGTACAACATCCTGCGGCGCGGCGGCATCTATGGCCGTGACTGCAGCGACTCCGGTTATTACGACCCGGCAGCCTCCGACCTGCCGTCGGAAGCTGCGGTCGCATCTGCGGAAGATGGCCTGAAAATACACTCCCCAAAGGTAAGCTCTCTATGAACTGCTGGATGTTTCCAGGGCAGCCGCTGCGCCATGACCAGCTCTTTCCTGCAACGCCGGAGGGAGAGGAGATTATCTCCCTCTGTTGCGCGGCGACCGGTTTTGATCCGTCAAACTGGCAGAATGACGGCCAAAACGGCAGTGAACATGTCCGTTTGCAGCTCTACGGCACGGCCTTCAGTCTCTGCCGGACACGCCTGCTACGGTCAGCGGGGCCGGGGCCGGACATGGTTCTTGAACACAGCATGGGTATCTATGCCGCCCTGGCGGCCTGCGGCTGCATTTCGGAGCGGTCTGCTCTGGAGCTGACCGCCCGGGTCGGATCTGCCCTGATTCGTATGTCGGAGAGCGCCAGATATGCCCTGGGCTGCGTTATCGGATTGGGACGCGTTCCGGTTGAGAAAGCGGCGGCCAATCACGGGGTCTATGTGGCCAACTACAATACCTCCAGTCATTTCCTGCTGGCCGGCGAGCGCTCCCGGATCATGTCCGCCATGGAGGAGTGCGCTGCTGCGGGCGCCTTCTCGATGTCGGTCTTTGACTGCGATGCCCCGCTGCACACGCCGCTCCTGACTGAAGTCGCCGCCGATCTGGAGGCAATCTTTTCCGATTATAGTTACGCCGAGCCTCAAATGCCCCTGCTGGATCACATCGACCAGCAACCCCTGACAAGCACGCGGATAGCGGTTTTTCTGCTGGATGAACTGCTCAAACCGGTATGGTGGCAGCGCAGCTACGCCGCTGCACGCAGCCTGGGAGCCGCTGCCTTTGTCGAGGTGGGGGCGGGCGACGCCCTGAAAAAATTCAACCGCTGGATCGACAGCGAGAGCAGAGCATGAATTATCACGAAACCAGCATAAAAGTCCGCTTCAACGAGGTGGACGCCTATCGGGTGGCCTGGCACGGCCATTATGTGGCCTGGATGGAAGTCGGCCGCAGCGCGCTGGCCGGCCGGTTCGGGCTGGATGCTCTCCAATTGACCGAACTCGGCTATCTGGGACCGGTTGTCAATCTGGAGATAAAATACCTGCGTCCGGCCAGTTTCAATGACGAACTTACTGTCCGTACCCGCCTGGTTCCGGGCGACTCCGCTACGCTTGTCTTCGAGAGCACTATCGTTGATGGCAACGGTCTGAAACTGGCGGTCGGATTGACGACCCATGCCCTGACCGATCTGGATGGAGTGCTGCAGTTCCAGCTTCCGGTAGCGGTTGCCCAGCGTCTGGCTGCCATGAAAACCTGGTTGGACGAATCATGAAGATTCTGCTGATATCGGCCAATCGCGAGCGTTCCCCCTATCCGGTCTTTCCGATCGGTATGTCATACCTGGCCGGACCGCTGCGTGCCGCCGGACATGATCTGGCGGTGCTGGATCTCTGTTTCGAACAGGAACCGGAAGCGGCCATTCGTGAAAAGCTGCATTCATTTTCCCCGGCCCTGGTTGTCATTTCCCTGCGCAATATCGACAATGTCACCTGGCCCAACAGCCGCTCATATCTGGATGGTGTCAAGTCCGTAGTAGGCAGCTGCCGTGAACATTCGGCGGTGGTGGTGGGGGGCTCCGGTTTTTCGCTGATGCCTCTGGAAATTCTGGCATATCTGGACGCCGACTACGGCCTGGTGGGAGAGGGGGAGGAACTGCTGCCCCGGCTGGTGGAGTTGATCGAGCGGGGAGAGGATCCAGTCGCTCTGCCCGGCCTGCTGGTGCGTGGTTGCGACAGTTTTCTGCCGCCACTGCCGGTGGAGCGGATCGGCGCCCCGGATCGCACTCTGTTCGATGTTGCCCGCTATCAGCGCGACGGCGGCATGACCAACGTCCAGACCAAGCGTGGCTGTCCCTTTGCCTGCATCTACTGCACCTATCCGCTGCTGGAAGGGCGCCGGATGCGGCTTCGGCCGGTGGCGGACATCATTTCCGAACTACGGGCGCTGGTTAATGATTACGGGGTAAGTTACGTCTACTTTGTCGATGACATCTTTAATTATCCGCCCGAATTTGCCGAAGAACTCTGTCAGGCCATGATTGCGGAAAAGCTGGCGATCAACTGGTCGGCTTTTATCAATCCGGCCTTCATGTCGCCAGGACTGCTGGATGCCATGCTGGCGGCCGGTTGTGATGCGGTCGAATACGGCACCGAGTCCGGTTCGCCGACCATGCTGAAGAATCTGGGCAAGTCTTTCTCGGTTGACGATGTGCGCTCGGCTTCGCTGCTCTGCCGGGAGCGCAATGTGGATTTTGCCCATTATATCCTCTTCGGTGGTCCGGGCGAGACGAGCGAAACCGTGCTGGAGAGTTTTTCCCTGATGGACGAGCTTCAGCCGACGGCGGTTATCGCCATGACCGGCATCCGCATCTACCCCGGCACCTCCCTGTACCGGACGGCCCTGGCGGAGGGGGTTGTTGATGCTGACACCGATATGCTGGAGCCGGTTTTTTATATCTCCGAGCAGGTCAGGGAGGGTTTGGCCGAACTGGTTACTTCCCAGGCAATATTGCGCAAAAACTGGGTCGTTCCGGGACTGGAGGTCAATATCAGTGACGCCATGCTGGATGCCATGCGCATGTTTCCGGTCAAGGGTCCGCTCTGGAAATTGATGAAGCGGATGGGGAGAAGCCGGGTCAAACCGATGTGAGCATGAGAGTCGCTTTGTTACCCCATTCATTCTGGACATATTCTTCTTAACACGTTAATATCTTTACTACTAAAGCAGTTATTCCGGAGCATTTTGTGGAATTTACAGATCAAATAATAGTTGTGACCGGCGGTACGCGCGGCATCGGGCGAGCCGTTTCCCTGGCTTTCGCCAACGCGGGGGCCCAGGTTTTTGCAGCCTATCTTTCCAATCAGGCTTCGGCCGACGAAACCGTGGAGCTCGCCGAAGGCTTGTCGGGCAGTGTAACGCCGGTCCGGGCCGATGTCAGCAGTTCCGAAGGGGCTCAGTTACTGATCAACCAGGCTTCGCAGGCGTCCGGTCACCTCGACGTGCTGGTCAACAACGCCGGCATCATCCGTGACGGCTGGCTGGCGATGATGGCCGAAGATGACTGGGATGCCGTTATCCGCAATAATCTTTATCCGCTTTTCCACTGCTGCAAGTGGGGTGTGCGCAAGATGATGTCCCGGCGCAGCGGCGCCATCATCAACATCTCATCCATCTCCGCCCTCAGCGGCACCGCCGGTCAGTCCAATTATGCCGCCTCCAAGGGGGCCGCCATCAGCTTCAGCAAGTCACTGGCCCGCGAGGTCGGTTCCATGGGCATTCGCGTCAACGCCGTTGTGGCCGGACTGATCGACACCGATATGACCGCCGCTCTCAAGCAGGATATAGTGACAGCAATCTTGAAGGGGACCGCCCTGGGGCGCATCGGCAGACCCGCCGAGGTGGCCGATGCCGTGCTGTTTCTGGCATCGCAGAAAGCTTCCTACATTACCGGACAAAGCCTGGTTGTCGATGGAGGGATTCTGTGATGGTCAGAAACAGGGTTGTCATAACCGGACTGGGTGTTTTCTGCGGGATCGGCAAAAACAGGACGGAATTCAGCCATAACCTGCTGAATGCCAACAGCGGCATTGCCGAGCTGGATCTTTTCGATGTTTCCGCTTTTCCGTCCCGGATCGGCTGTCAGCTCAAGGGTTATGACCCGCTGGAATATTTCGATCGCCGTTCGGCTCGCAAGCTTTCCCGAGCCGACCAGTTCGGAATCATTGCCGCCGGTGAGGCGCTTGATAACAGCGGAATCGGCGGGCTGTATTCCCCCTATGACATGGGTATTTCGATGGGGGGCGGGGCGGGCGGCATGTTCCAGTCCGAACAGTGGCTGAAAGCCCATCTGACCGGTGAGAAAGTCCCGCCGGTACTGCTGCGGGGAGTGCTGCCGGACAAGACCGCCAGTGAGATCGCAATGCGCTTCGGCCTGGCCGGCTATCAGGGTACGGTAACGACCGCCTGTTCATCGTCGGCCACCGCCATCGGCTGGGGAGCCGATCTGGTGGCCACCGGCCAGCAGAAGGCCGTTATTGCCGGCGGTTCCGATTCACTTTCGCTGCTGACGTTTGTCGGCTTCAATTCACTCAAGGTGGTCGATCCCGAACCCTGTTCTCCCTTCAGTCTTGGTCGGCAGGGTATCTCCATCGGCGAGGGCTCGGCCTTCCTGGTGCTGGAGAGCGAGCAGGCCGCCCTGGCGCGCGGCGCCCGGATTTACGGCGCTGTGCTCGGGTATGCGCTGGCCGGTGAAGCGTTCCATATGACGGCCCCCGAACCGTCCGGCTCGACGGCGGCGCGGGTCATGCGGGATGCCATCGCAGCGGCCGGCATCGGAGCGGATCAGGTCGGCTGGGTCAACGCCCACGGCACCGGCACGCCGCTCAATGATGTGGTGGAATCCAGTGCCATGAAACTGGTTTTCGGAGAGCGGGTCGGACAGGTGCCGCTGATCTCCACCAAGGCCATGACCGGGCATTGCCTGGGAGCCGCCGGCGCCATCGAGGCCCTGGCTACGGTCATCGCCCTCAATGAAAAGATTATCCCCCAGACGCTCAATTTCAGGGGCCGTGATCCGGAATGTGATCTGGAATACTGCCATGAAGGTAAGCGTCAGAGCGACACGAAGGTTGCCATGTCCAATTCATTCGCTTTTGGCGGAAATATCACATCACTGGTGCTTGGCATATGAATATTGCCACTAAAGACATCGTCATCAGCGGATATTCGGCGGTAAGCGCCGCCGGCAACGGTATTGAACCAATACTGGAACTGCTGCGCTCCGGACGGGACGCCCTGACAGCGGTACCTGACGAAGTAGCCGGCGCTGGCAGCGGCCAGCGCTGGGGCAAAGCTCTGGATTTCAAGGCCACCGATTTCATTGCCCCGCTGAAAGCCCGCAAGATGGACCGCTGCAGCCAGTTTGCCGTGGCGGCCTCCGGCCTGGCCCTGAAGGATGCCGGTATCGACATGCAGTCGATTGCGCCCGAGCGGATCGGAATTGCCCTGGGATGCGGCTTCGGCGGCGTAGCCAATTCATCCGAATTTTTGAACGGATACTTTAAAGGCGGCCTCAGCGGTCTGGCCCCGATGCTTTTCCCCAATACGGTTTCCAACGCCCCGGCCAGCAATGCCTCGATCGAACTTGGCCTGCAGGGCCCCAATGTAACGCTGGTGCAGCGTTTCTGTTCGGCCGAATCGGCCTTCATGATGGCCTGCCGTTTCATCGCCGAAGGACGGGCCGACATCATGCTGACCGGCGGCGCCGACGATCTCCTGCCGCTGATGATGGCCGGATTTGCCGCCACCGGACAGTTGCGTCGCTATGCGGCCGGTTTCGGTGAAGGGAGCGGTATCCTGGTGCTGGAGAGCGCCCGGCATGCCGCCCGCCGCGGCGTGGCGATCAGGGGCGCGGTGGAAGGCATCAGCACGGTCGCTCTGCTGCCGAAGGGGATCGAACAGGAAGGCATTGACCGGCTGCTGTCCGGTCCGGCTGTCTGCGACATCGCTTCCATCTCCGGAACGACTTCCGATTTCCCGCTTCTGATGCAGCGTATTCCGGCTGCTGCCACCATTGATCTTTCACGGGTAACCGGTCGCTCCCTGGCGATGGGAGGAGTTTCAATGGCCGTTCTGCTTGCGTCTCTAAAGGACCGCCAGAGCGGTCTTCATCTGGCTTCCTCTCCGGAAGGACCCTACTACGCAATCCGTTTCAGCGGAGGCCATCCTGTTCAACCCTGATCCCGCCGCATACCTGCCGCATCGCTATCCTTTTCTTCTCCTGGACCGGATCCTGGCCCTGGAACAGGGCGTTCAGGCAACCGCCCTGAAGTATGTTCCGGCCCAGCGCGGCTTCCCGCAACTGCTGCTGCTGGAGTGCATTGCCCAACTGGCCGGGATTCTGACGATCAGCGAAGAAGGGGAGGAGGGCTTTCTGGCTTCGATCGCTCGGGCCGAGTTCTCCGGCCTGCCGCAACCCGGCGATGTTCTGACGGTTTCCGCCGCCCTGGTCAAGTCTTTCGGACGTCTGTTTCTGGTGGAAGGAAATGTCAGCTGCAATGAACGTACTCTGCTGACAGCTCAGCTTACGTTGGGGGTAGGACGGTTATGATGCGAGTGTTAATCTGTCTGCTGGCGGTCTCGGCAATGTTTGTTTCCGGAGCGATTCCTTCTGCGGAGGCCCGTACGATCCCGCCCCTGGAGGGGCTGGAGGCGCTGCGCAAGGGTTTTTCCGGCATGTCCGATTTCACCGCCGATATCACCCAGGAAAAGCGCCTCTCGCTGATGAAGCGCAGCATGAACATGACCGGCACGGTCCGTTTCAGAAAGCCGGATCAGTTTTACATGGCGATCAACCCGCCCTATACCAGCCGGATGGTGTTGAAGGATTCGACCATCGAGATGGCAGGCGGCCCGGACGGCAAGAGCAACCGGATCGTACTGCCGCCCGAACAGGGCCTGGGACGCTGGGTTTCAAAATTGACATCACCGCTGACAACTCTTCCCGACGGCGTTGCCATTCAGGCCGATCTTTCCAATGCACTCTATACACTGATCATAACTCCGCAGGGCAAAGGACAGGTCAAGGAACTGACGATCTCCTTTCTTGCGGATGGCACGATCCGCCGTTTGTCCATCCTGGAGCGTAACGGCGACAAGGCCACCATGACGTTTAAAAACCTGCGCCGCAATATCGGTCTGACCGATCGGGAATTCCGGCTGTAACCGCAACACAAACGAGATATTCGACTTTTACTTTCCAAAAAGGATATGTGTGTTCATTAAATTACTGATGCGTTTTCTGATAATTGCCGCTCCGCTGCTGCTGGCTGCCTGCAGCATGGCACGTCCGGCGCTTGTTTACAGCCCGGGAGCCACCGTCGATACCTTGTCGGCTGCCGTATCATTGTCGGTAACCACGGCCGACAGCGGCATGTCCGGCAGCGGTTTTCTTGTCTATCGCCGCCCCGATCAGCTGCATCTGGTGCTGCTTTCCCCCTTCGGCACAACCATGATCGAGATCTTCTCCAATGGTGAACAGATCACGCTGCTCTATCCGGGCAGCTCGACCGCCTATGTCGGCCGGATTGCAGATCTGCCGGTAAAGGGGGGCCTGCAGGGGTGGCGGTTGATGCGCTGGGTCATGGATGCGGCTCCGTCCGATTTGCCAGGACAGAACGGCACCATTGAGCGGACCGGTTCGCATGGCGTTGTTGAAAAGGTCACCTTTGAAAACGGTCTGGTAACTGCCAAAAGCACCAAAAACGGCGACAAGGTCTACTATTCCCGCTATACCGTCGCAGGCGGTGTGCCCTTTGCGGCCGAACTGGATCTGCGCAACAGCCAGGATGACCGCATCCGGATGGTGCTGGATGAACCGGAGGTCAACGCTCCGCTGGAGAATGCCGCTTTTCTTCCCCGGCTGGAAGGTGTCAAGGTTCTGCCGCTTTCCCAGTTGAAGGGTTTGTAGCGCATAATGCCACTGTTCCATTTCAGCACGATCACAACCTGCGTCAATAACCTCACCCGTCGCCACCTGGAGTGGATCTACCGCCTGACGACCACCCGCCCGCTGCTGGTGCTGCTCTGCTTTGCGCTGGCAATGCTGCTTTCAACCGCCTCGATCTTTTCTATCCGCTTTGACAGCGACATATTCCAGCTTTTTCCAAGCCGCCAGCCGGCCCTCAAGCTGATGCTGGATTCGATGGAATGGACCGGCAGCGCCAAGGAGGCCTTCTTTCTGCTGGAAGGGGACAAAAAACTTCTGCCGCAGGAAGCCGGCCGTCTGGCCGAGCGTCTGAAGCTGGCACAGGTGGATGGACAGCCGGCCTTCAAACGCATCACCTGGCAGGTTTACGACGACAGTCAGGCGGCCGCGTTTCGTGACTTCATCGCCTTTGCCGTGGCCCGTCCGCAGCTTTTTCTCTCGAATCCCGACGTTCCCGCTCTGGCCGCGCGTTTTGAACCGGCCGCAATGGATAAATTCCTGCTGCGACTGCAGTCGGAACTGGCCGGACAGTTCGGCGGCAGCATGACCGCTCTGGCCACGGCCGATCCGCTCTTTGTGCGCGACCTGATCCTGCCGCGCATCAAAGCCGGCAGCCAGGCGCTCGACCTGGATCCCGACTCCCCCTATTTCATCTCCCGTGACGGCACGGTGCTGATCATGATTGCCGAGCCGGCCAGGACCGTTCAGGACATGCAGTTTGCCCGCAAACTGGTGCTGGCGATCAACGAGGCCCGCCGCGATTCGCCGTTGAAGATATCCTGTGCCGGCGCACACATCAGCGCCGTGCTGGATGAAGCGGCCATGAAGTCCAATATCATCTCCTGCATTCTTTCCTCGCTGGTGGTGGTGCTGGGGCTGTTCTATGCCACCTACCGCCGGCTGCTGCCGACCTTGCTGATCCCGCTGATTCTGGCCTGCGGTGTGACATTGGCTCTGGGGACCGCCGGGCTGTTTTCCGGTTCGATCCACATCATCTCGTTCGCATTCATGGCCCTGATCATCGGTCTCGGCACCGATTACTCCATTCATCTCTACGATCGTTTTCATTCCGAACGGGCGGCCGGCGCCAACACCTCCGATGCCCTGCGACTGTCACTGGTCGATAGCGGACATGGTGTTTTTACAGCTGCCACCACTACCGCTTTTCCCTTTCTGGCCCTGTATCTATCCGATGTGCGAGCCCTGTCGGAACTGGGTCTGCTGGTCGGATTGGGTGTGATCTTCTCGCTTTACGCCACCCTGTTTTTTCTGCCGCCGCTCTTGATCTTCATGGAAAAGCGCTTTCCGGCTGAATATCGCCCGATACCCTCATTGGGTCTCGGGCGCCTGTGGCGCTTCGCCACGCGACGCTCGGGAATCGTGATCGCCTCTTCATTGATCACAATTCTGGTACTGGGGGTCATGGCGTTCAGTATCACATTCGATGGCGAACTGAAGAACCTCCAGCCCCGTCATTCCGAGGCATTCCTGGCTCAGGAAAAAATAGAAAAGCATCTCAGCCTGGCTCCCAAACAGTTGCTGGTGGCTCTGGAAGGGCCTGATCTGCAGCAGGTGCTGGAGCGGACGGCCAAAGTTGAAGAGGTTGCCGGGCGCCTGCAGCAGCAGGGCCGGATTGCGGCCTGGTCATCCCTGGGCAGGATCATCAACAGCCCGACCCACCAGGCGGCCGTCAT
>JACMKN010000051.1 GCA_014380135.1 Deltaproteobacteria bacterium | reverse complement strand
TTACATGTCGCTCCCTACCCTCGACCTGGGCGGTCGGCTCTGTTTCAACACGATACCGCTCACAAAGCAGGCCTCTGAAAAGGCCATGCAGCTGGCCGACTATTACGGAATTTTTCTGATGCGGGGGCGTTTTGCCACCGTATCCACCTGCAGCGGCACCAACCGGCGCGGCGAAGAGTTGTCCATACGCTGGAATGCGATTTCCGAAAACATGGAAGGCGCGGCGGTGGCACAGGTCTGCCGGCGCTACGACCTGGACTGCCTGGAAATCCGCGGAATCAGCAATCTGGTGGAAGAGCGGGATATGAAAACATGGGAAATCCGGCGCGCGGTTGAAGTTGCCCAGCGCTTCATCCTGAAATACATCGAAGAAATGACTTGAACACCCAAGGACTGATCAAATGCCTCATTTTCTGGACATCATTATTGGCACCTTTACGATGCGCCCCTATGTGTTCGCCTTTTTCGGGGCGTTTCTGCTGGCCTGCGTACCCCACATCGGCTGGCGGCGGACAGCCGCTTTCACGCTGGCCGGTTATCTGATCGCCTTTTCTTCGGAGTGGCTCTCGATCAACACCGGCTTTCCCTACGGCTGGTATTACTACATCGATACCACCAGCAGCCGCGAACTGTGGATTGCCGGGGTTCCGTTCTTCGACTCGCTCTCCTATGTTTTTCTTGCCTACTGCAGCTACGCTACCGCGCTGTTCATCATCTCGCCGCTCAAGGCCTGGCGCTGGAATGTGGTCACACTGGAGACCAGATCCATCCGGCGATCATTTTCGGCGCTGCTGCTGGGCTCATTCCTGCAGACCTTTCTTGATATTGTGATCGACCCGGTGGCTCTGCAGGGCAAGCGCTGGTTTCTGGGGCAGATTTACGGCTACCGCGATGCGGGAATACACTTCGGCGTGCCGCTTTCCAACTACGGCGGATGGCTGCTGACCAGCTTCTGCCTGCTGGCCGCGTTTCAGCTGATCGACGCCCGCCGCCTGGACGACGCTCCCAAAGGTGTCGTCAACCTCCCGTTCCGTTCGCTGCTGGGGCCGATTCTGTATCTCTCGGTGCTGCTCTTCAATATCGCGATGATGCTTGTGATCGGTGAGCGTTTCATGGCGCTCTGCGCGGCATTGATGTTCACTCTGCCGGTATTGATTGTACTGGTTCTGGCCCTGAGGCGGACCAATCGCTACAGCAAGGATGAACTGGGGGGGCACCTGCGGGATTATCCCTGGTCTCCGGCGGGAAGTGTCTCACAGAAGGGGCAGTAGCTTTTCCAGAGCGGCTGTCAGGCTCTTTGCAGCTATACGGCTGTTGCCGGCCAGACGAACCAGTTGAGGGATGATGCGGGGCTTGCGCAGGATCGTCAGCAGCACCCGACCGGGACGAATGCGCAGACTGTTATCGCAGAATTCGTCCAGCGAGAAACCCAGTTCTTCATCCACCGGATCACTGACGGAGCGGATTGCAATCAGCGGGATCCCGTTTTCGGCAGCAACCAGGGCGATGGCCGCGCTTTCCATCTCCACCACCGGGCAGGGACAGCCGTTCGACAGCATCCCGACCAGCTTGGCTTTCGATGTTATGACGGCTGTACCGGCAAAAGTTCCGCCAAAGACCCGCGCTCCACAGGCACTCTGACGAACCACGAAATTCAGGCCGGCTGCCGGAATTGCCGTTGGCAGATCCTCTATTCCGGTTTCGGAAACAATCACCATTTTCTTTGCCACAACCACGTCACCAACTCGCAACTCCGCGGCAATCCCGCCGCAAAAACCGGCCGAGATCAGCAGATCGGGCGCCCTGTCGCGGATGACCATCTCGGCTGCCCCGGCGGCGTTTTTAAAACCCATGCCGGATTCCACCAGCAGTATCTGATGCCCCGCAATGCTGCAGCGGCCGGCTTTAAGTTTCCCCAAGCGCCTGGCAGCGACCGTTCCCAAACAGTTGGCAACAGCACGAAATTCCTCCGGCATGGCGACTATAATGGCGATATTCATGTCTGCTTCTCCGGCGGGGACTGTATCGTTTTCTCCCGCTGATTTCAAATCATAATATGAAAAGCTGGACAAATTGATGATCATAGATTATA
>JACMKN010000050.1 GCA_014380135.1 Deltaproteobacteria bacterium | reverse complement strand
TGCCCGGCCTCGGCAGCGCCAAGACGAACAATCTGGGACAATACCTCTCTGTAGGAAAGCCCGACATTGTCACTTATCCCGGTTCAGACTATTATGAAATCGATTTGGTGGAATACAGGGAGCGCATGCACTCCGATCTTCCTGCCCCAGGAACCTTGCTGCGTGGCTACGTTCAAGTTAACAAGGGAACTGATATTGCCAGTTGCGGCGGCACAGGACAGCCTGCCTGCACTGTTGCCAACAACACCCTGACACCCGATCCGGTTCATTATCTGGGACCAAACATCATTGCCAAGCGCGATCGTCCGGTTCGCATCAAGTTCACCAACCGGCTCCCTGCCGGCACAACCGGCGACCTCTTCATCCCGGTTGACACCACCGTCATGGGTGCCGGCACCGGTCCGGCTGCTGCATCAGCTGCTCGCGGCGCGGGCGCTCCCTGCGACAATACCGTTGAACCCAATGCCTGCGCCAGTTACACCCAGAACCGGGCCGCCATCCATCTGCATGGCGGCCGAACCCCCTGGATCAGTGACGGCACCCCCCATCAGTGGATCACCCCCGTGGAGGAAATCACCCCTTTCACCAAGGGTGTCAGCCTGCAGAATGTACCGGACATGCCCGATCCGGGCGACGTCTCGACCACCTATTACTACACCAACCAGCAGAGTGCCCGCTTGATGTTCTATCATGACCACGCATTCGGAATCACCCGGCTTAACGTGTATGCAGGCGAAGCCGCCGGCTACGTGATCACCGATAAATATGAGCAGGACCTGGTCAGCCGCGGCCTGCTGCCACCTGACCAGATTCCGCTTATCATCCAGGACAAGACCTTCGTTGATGCCACACCTACAACAAAGTACATCTATAACTCCGCAACCGGTCTTTTTGACACGCCCATCACTGTTCCAAAGGTCCGCGAAACCGATCCGCTCTGGAACTGGGGCAGCGCCGCTCCTGATGCCAATGGGGTTCGCCCGCCGGTGACCGGTGACCTCTGGCTGCCGCATGTCTACATGCCGGCTCAGAATTCCCTGGCAGGGTCAGGCGGAGTCAATCCTTTCGGGCGCTGGATGTATGGACCCTGGTTTTACCCGGCCACCGCCGTCGCCAAGGGACCGGTAGCCAATCCGTATTATGATGCTGACTGCAGCAGTCCATTCCCGGCGGTTTACGCCAATTGCACGACCCCAGGGCAACCGGTCCAGACCCCTGGAACACCCAACGTTTCCATGGGTATGGAAGCATTCCAGGACAGCGTCGTGGTCAACGGTACCGCTTTCCCTTCCCTGACCATCGATCCGCGGGCCTATCGCTTCCGCATCCTGAATGCCGCCAGCGACCGCTTCCAGAACCTGTCGTTCTTTGTGGCCGACCCGGCTCAACTCAGCCCCGACCTCAGACCTGCATCCCGTATGACCGAAGTCAAGATGGCGCCGGCATCGCCGGAACGCGCCGCCGCTAACAATTGGCCTCCAGACTGGCCGGTGGACGGACGCGAGGAGATGGTCCCTGACCCCGGCGTATGTACCGGTTCAGGGGCGACACTGGCCTGTCCCAACCTGGGACCAAGCTTCCTGCAGATCGGCACCGAAGGCGGATTCCTGCCACAACCTACCATTCGCACGCCCCAACCGGTAACCTATATAACCGATCCGACCGCCTTCTGGGTGGGTATTGTCGACAAAACCGGCCTGGCGCTCGGACCTGCTGAACGTGCCGACGTCATCGTGGATTTCAGCGCCTACGCCGGCAAAACCCTGATCCTCTACAACGACGCTCCGGCTGCCTGGCCGGCCAGGGTACCCGGTTATGATTACTACACCGGCGCCCCTGACATGCGCGATTCCGGAGGGTACGGGGCTGGTGGCACATGGGACCAGATTACGGGAACCTGGGTCGGCGGCACAGGACCACTTGTCGGCTATGCCCCCAACACCAGTACCGTGATGCAGGTCATCGTAACAGGCGGAACATCAGGTCTTACGGCTGTCGACCCGGCGTACGCTTTCGACCAGACGAAGCTGGAAGCTGAGTTCACCTCGGCAGCAACACCTACCGCTTTAAATCCTGCTCCCGTAAAGACTCTTTTCGAGCGGGCCCAGGAGCCGATCATCGTTGGTCAGCCTGCCTACGGCACTACCTATCCCAACACCTATTTCCCGCCCAACTTCCCCTGGGAAGGTATAAACCAGATTAATGACGAATATCTTCAATTTGTGACCCTGGCCGGTCAACCGGTAAGAGTTCCGACCGAACCCAAAGGTATTCATGACGAGATGGGCGCCTCTTTCGATCCGGTCTATGGCCGCATGAGCGGCAACCTGGCCATGCAGCTTCCCAACCCTTCCACGCTCAATGCGCTGTTGGTTCTGTACGGCTTCTCCGATCTGCCGACGGAAACGGTCGACAACTCACCCACCGTGAATGTCCAGGTGCTGGGAAGCGGCAATGACCCCCTACCCTGGAAAGTGACCGACGGCACCCAGATCTGGAAGATCTCGCACAACGGCGTTGATACCCACCCGATCCATTTCCACATCTTCGACGTGCAGCTGGTCAACCGCGTCGGATGGGATGGCCAGATTGCGCTTCCTGAACCGAACGAACTGGGCTGGAAGGACACCGTCAAGATCAGCCCGCTGATGGACACCATAGTTGCCGTGCGGCCGCGCGCTCCAGCGCTTCCCTTTGGCATTCCCAACAGTCTGCGTCCGCTCAACCCGTCCATTCCGATTGATTTTCCGATGGGTTTCAACAGTGTTGACTGGAAAACCGGACAGGCCAGAATTCCGGCCGTAACCAATAACCTCTACAATTTCGGTTGGGAGTATGTCTGGCATTGCCACATCCTGAGCCACGAAGAGATGGACATGATGCGACCGATTGTTCTGAACGTGCCCAGCACTGTCCCGGATGCACCGACCGGATTGTCGACTCCTGCATCATTCACCGGTGGAAGTGTTACGTTAAACTGGAGCGACCCGACTCCGGTTCTGGCCACAACCACCCCCGGCAATCCTAAAAACGAGATCGGTTTCAGCATCGAGCGCTGCTCCGGACTGGACTGCAGCAACTTCGTTCCGGTAGGATCCGCGCTGGCCAATGCAACCTCATACAGTGAAACAGTGCTGTCCAGCGACCGCTACAGCTATCTGATCAAGGCCTATAACGCTGCCGGCGAATCACTCGGTTCCAACATCGTCAGGGCACAGAGCTCCGACATAGTTGACGGTGTTTGCGGCAGCAGTAACAATCAGTTATTCTCGGCAGTCCCGACCAGCGGGCTTTGTCTTTCCGGTACAGAGTCAATAGTAACCAACACCGCGGGATTTTTGACCTGGAGTTGTACCGGCTTCGGCCCGCCAGGCTTTACACCTTTAAACGCTGCC
>JACMKN010000315.1 GCA_014380135.1 Deltaproteobacteria bacterium | reverse complement strand
GAGGATCGACCGGGCGGCACTCAAGACCGTGGAGAACCGGGAAACCGTCGAGTTGGGGGGCGAGGTGCTGGCCTTCGTCCGGTTGGAGGATGTTCTGCAGCTCCCCCGCCAGAAGCGGACCGGGGAGGATTCCGGCCAACTGCTGCCGCTGTTCGTGATCGGCAGCGGAACCAGGCGGATGGCCTTCGGCGTGGACGCCATCCTGGCGGAACAGGAGATCCTGGTGAAAAGTTTGGGACCACAACTCTCGAGGGTGCGCAACATCGCCGGCGCCTCGATCCTGGGGACCGGCAAGGTGGCGGCCATCCTGCATCCCGGCGATCTGGTCAAGTCCGCCATCCAGGGCGCCGCCGCGCCGGCCGCCGCTGCCTATGCGCCGGAAGCGCCGGAAGCGGTGCGCAGGGGGGTGCTGGTGGTCGAGGATTCGATCACCGCCCGGACGCTCCTGAAGAATATCCTGGAGACAGCCGGCTACCGGACCATCACGGCCGTGGATGGCATCGACGCGCTGACGCAGCTCAAGACGAACGAGATCGACCTGCTGGTGTCGGACGTTGATATGCCGCGCATGAACGGTTTCGACCTGACCGTAAGGGTGCGCGCCTCCAGGGAATTCGCCGATCTGCCGGTGGTGCTGGTGACCTCCCTCGATTCCCGCGAGGACCGCGAGCGCGGCATCGATGTGGGAGCCAACGCCTACATCGTCAAGAGCAGCTTCGATCAGAGCAACCTGCTGGATGTAATCAAGAGACTGATATGAAACCTGAAACTATAAAAGTACTGATTGTCGATGACTCGGCCGGGATGCGGATGATGCTGGAGCAGATCTTCGGCGCTGATCCAGCCTTCGAGGTGGCCGGCCTGGCCAGCGACGGGATCGAGGCCGTGGAGGCGGTGGAGCGCCTAGCCCCGGACGTCATCACCATGGACATCCAGATGCCGCGCATGGACGGCCTTGAGGCCACCCGCAGGATCATGGAGACCAGGCCGACCCCGATCGTCATCCTGAGCGGCAACCTCGACCAGCAAGAGGTGGCCTCGTCGTTCCGCGCCATGGAGGCCGGCGCGCTGGTCGCCCTGCCGAAACCCAGGGGTGTCGCGCATCCGGAGTACGAGGCTGACGTGGCCAATCTTGTCCGCAAAGTCAAGCTTATGGCCGAGGTAAAACTGGTAAGGCGCTGGCCCCGCATGGACAAAGGAACTTTGCCTCCGCCTCCGGTCCGGTTGGAAGTGAGCAAGCAATCACCGGCTGCCGATCTCAAGGCAGTGGCGATCGGCGCCTCGACCGGAGGACCGGTGGTCATCAACACCATCCTGTCCGGATTGCCGTCGAGCTTCCCGCTCCCGATACTGATCGTGCAGCACATGGCCTCGGGCTTCATCCGCGGTTTTGCGGATTGGCTCAACCGTTCTTCCCGGCTGCCGGTCCAGGTGGCCTCCCATGGTGAACTGCTGCTCCCTGGGCACGTCTACATCGCCACGGAAGGATTCAATCTGGAGGTCACGGCAGGTGGCCGCATTGCGCTGACCGGGACTGTTCTTGAGCATGGCCAGTGTCCCTCGGTCTCGGCCCTCTTTCGTTCCATGGCCGAAATCTACGGCAGGAATGCGGTCGGCATCCTGCTGACCGGCATGGGAGATGACGGCGCACGGGAACTCAAGCTGATGAAAGACAAGGGGGCGGTCACCATCGCCCAGGACCGGGAAAGCTCGGTGATATTCGGCATGCCCGGAGAAGCGGTGAAGTTTGGAGCCGCCACATATGTGCTGCCGCCAGACAGGATCGTTGAACTTCTGCTTTCAAAATACACCCGCAGCATAACGAAAGGAACAGGTAGATGATGGCGGATAGCGGGTACATATGCGAACATGCCGGCGAGTTGATCCTCGTCGTAGAGGACAGCCCCACCCAGGCCGAGCAGTTGCGTTACATCCTCGAAAAACATCGCCTGCGGGTATTGGTCGCCGGCAGCGGCGACGCGGCTCTGGCCATGATCGAGGAGCAGAAGCCGGCCCTGATCATCAGCGATATCCTCATGCCGGGGATGGACGGCTATGAGCTGTGCCGCCGGATCAAGGCGCATGACGGGCACTGCGATATCAGGATCATCCTCTTGACGGCGCTCTCCGACCCCCAGGACGTGATCCGGGGACTGGAGTGCGGGGCGGACAATTTCATCACAAAACCGTATGCGGAAGAGCATCTCGTCTCCCGTGTCAGTTATCTGCTGGGCAATCGCTACGAGCTGCAGGATTGTGCCGCACTGCCGGAACTGAAGATCAACTTTGACGGCAAGGAATTTGCCATAACATCCAGCCGCCATCAGATCCTGGACCTGCTCCTCTCCACCTACGAGGCCGCCATCCGCAAGAACAACGAACTGATCAGGGCGCGTGACGAGCTGAACGAGCTCAACGAACAGCTGAAGGCGGCCAACGGGGACCTGGAGGCGTTCAGCTATACCGTTTCCCACGACCTGCGCGGGCCTTTGAACAATATCTTCGGCTCATGCCAGTTGATCGAGGAACTGTACGGGGACTCGTTCGACGATCAGTGCCGGCAGTTCTTCAACTACATCCCCGCTGCAGTAAATAAGATGGACAAGATGATCGGCACCATCCTGAAGTTTTCCCTGCTCTCACGCCAGGAGCTCCAGCGGGAAGAGGTGGACCTGAGTGCCATGGCTCGGGTGATTCTTGAGGAACCCCACTTCAGCGAGGCGCAGCGCTTGGTAACGTTTCATATAACCGACGGGATTGTCGCAAACGGGGATCTGCAGCTGTTACGGATAGTGTTGGAGAATCTGCTCGGAAATGCCTGGAAATACAGCGCTACGAAAGAAAACGCTGTGATCGAGTTCGGCATGCTGGAATGCGGCGGAAGACCAGCCTATTTCGTGCGGGACAACGGAGCCGGTTTCGACATGGCCTGCGCCGGACAGCTGTTCGCCCCTTTCCAGCGCCTGCATGACGCGGAAGAGTTCGAGGGATTCGGCATCGGCCTCTCCACGGTGCAAAGGATCGTGCAGCGTCATGGCGGAAGCGTCTGGGCGGAGGGGGAACCGGGTAAAGGGGCGGTATTCTATTTCACCCTGGGTTCCTGAGGGATTCCAGGAAAGTGATGCAGGCTTATTTGAAGGAGCTTTTTTTCTCCCTGGGAATCGACCTGACGACCTCCTGCACTGGGGAGGAGATGGCGCCGTTCCGTTTATCCACGGAATGGACGGTGCCGTCGGTTGTATCCAGTATCAGTACGGATGATGCATCCTGCTGCCCCAGCGGCACATACCTGCCGATCTCAATGTAATTTCTATAGAAGATGAGTGCTGCCGCCAGCGCGGCGAACAGAATGCCAGCTTTCATGATGTAGGCCAACAGCGCGCCGCCAATGGTCTTTGAGGTGCCCCTGGCAGGAATATTTTGGGATGTGCCCTGGATGCCCCCTCCCCTGCTTTTAGATCCCATCAGCGGTGAATAAGGACCGGCGCTATTTCCGGCGAAATCCTCACCATAAAAATCCTGATTGAAGATGTAGAAGGCCTTCTGGTAGATCTCTTCGAATTCCGCCCAGGAACGGGAGGCGTGTTCCTCTGCCCCTTTGCGCGCATCATGCACATCGTCGTTGAATTTCTTGCTGTGCCAGCCGTCATACCGGTATTTGAGCAGTTGATCGTATCTGGCCCGTTTGTCGGGATTGGAAAGGATTTTCCAGGCTTCAACCACCTGCACCATTTCCTCGTGACTGCCACCCATGTCCGGATGACAGCGGGACGCCTGCTGCCAGTAAGCCTTGTGTATTTCACTGACCGTCGAGTTTACCGGTATCCCCAGCCGTCCGTAGTAATCTTTCAACTCACCGCTATTCATGGCATTTCGTCCATTTGACACTGGAATTATTGGTTGTCTAAAACATGGATATTCAGCTTCGTGCCCGGCGGCAGCGCCGCTCCGCTGAAAAGTTCCAGCGGCGGGCTGACCGCCGCACTGCTGTCACCGTAGGCGTATTCGACAACGCTGTGGCGACCGCTGTCATCCAGCCATACCTGTCGCACGTACTCGACGCCCGTCTCTTCACCGACAAGATAAGATTTAGTCGCATGGTCACGGCATTCCAACGGGTCATTCACCCGGATGATCGAGTTGAGACAGCGCTCGATACGCGCCGCGCGTGTCGTTATGTCATGACCGGCCTTCTTGAGCGATTGACCGTCGGCGATCTCGGAAAAGCCCAGGGCAGCCGAAAAGGATAACCTGACCCAGCCGCGTTCGGAATTCCCGCTGTTCCAGGTGGTGACAAAAATCCCGCTCGCTCGCTGCTCCACATGGATACCGGCCGGACAGCCGACCGGCGCTTTGCCGGACCAGGCGCGGCTTCGATTGATATCCCTGAACACCTTGATCGTGCAATCAGCCAGAGGCCGCACCTCCACCGCCTGGGCCGGAATGCAGATGGTAAGGACAAACAGCGTTGTCAGCCAGAACAGGTATTGCATAAACTCTCCCGCACAACCTTGAAGCCGCTTCAGTGTTGATTCAAATTATACACCCGGATGGGCGATAACGGCAGCGCATATTGTTTGTAGTTGATGTGCCGGACGACCGCTCTATTGCATTATTATCATAATGGACTAAAATAGTCCTGTAAGAGTCTGACAAAAATATTGCCATACAGGATAAATTATCAAACAACGCAACAGGAGGAGGATAACATCATGACTACCAGGACAAAACCGATCCCGGACGGCTACCACACGGCGACACCCTATCTGGTTATCACGAACGCCGGCCAGGCCATTGAATTTTACAAGGAGGCCTTCGGCGCCACCGAGAGCATGCGTCTGGCGGCACCGGACGGTAAAGTAATGCATGCCGAAATCATGATCGGCGATTCACCGATCATGCTGTGCGATGAATGTCCCGACTGGAATGCTTTCAGCCCGCAGACGATTGGCGGGACGGCCGTATCGATCGTGCTCTACGTCGAAGATGTTGACGGTGTCGTGGAGCGTGCGGTTGCGGCCGGAGCAAAGCTGCTGATGCCCGTTGAGGACCAGTTTTGGGGTGATCGCATGGGTACGGTAGCCGACCCGTTTGGCCATAAATGGTCAATTGCCACGCATAAGGAAGACGTGACGCCGGAAGAAATCAATACGCGCGCCAAAGCCCTCTTCGGCACGGCCTGAAACCGGCCGGAAACAAATGAAAGGAAGGGAGAGGTATTACCATGAAACCATTCATGTCGAACTTCAATTCCCACTGCTACGCGCTGATGCGGATCGTGGCCGGGTTTCTTTTTCTCTGGCACGGCGCCCAGAAACTGTTCGGTTTTCCGGCTGCAATGCCTGCAGATGTTCCGGCGTTAATTACCTACATCGCCGGTCCCATCGAGCTGATTGGAGGCATTCTGATCATGATCGGTTTGTTCACGAACTGGGCGGCCTTCCTGGCAAGCGGCCTGATGGCCGCCGCTTACTGGATGGGGCACGGGACAAAGGCGCTGCTGCCGATCCAGAACCATGGAGAGCTGGCGGTGCTTTACTGCTTCATTTTTCTGTTCATCTCCACCCAGGGGAGCGGGATCTGGAGCGTCGATGCACTCCGGAAACGGTGACAGCCGCCGGATGAACCGGTAGCCTGAT
>JACMKN010000314.1 GCA_014380135.1 Deltaproteobacteria bacterium | reverse complement strand
CCGGGGAGAAGATCCGCTACGAGCGGGTCGAGTCCGACCGCGAGGAGGCCCGCTTTGTCTGCCGCGAGATCGCCCGCCTCAGAAACAGCAGCGTTCCGCTGGCCGAAATGGCGGTCTTCTATCGCACCAACGCCCAGTCCCGGCTGATCGAGGAGGCGCTGGTGGGCGAGGCGCTTCCCTATCACATCGTGGGGGGCGTACGCTTCTATGCCCGTCTGGAGGTCAAGGACATCCTGGCTTACCTGCGGGTGCTGGACAATCCGGCCGACGAAGTTTCGCTGAAGCGGATCATCAATGTGCCGGCGCGCGGCATCGGCAACAGCACCGTCGACAAGGTCTCTCAGCAGGCGTCCGAGCGGGGCGGCAGCTTTTTCGATGCGCTGCAGGATGCCGCCCGTGATGGTCTGCTGAGTGCCGGTCCGCGGGGCAAGGTGGCCTCTTTTATAGCGATGATGGAACGTTTTCGGGATATGTCCGGCAGCGGCAGTCTGGCGGAGCTGGCCCGGACCGTGATGCAGGAGAGCGGCTATCTGACACGTCTGAAGGAGAGCCGTGACGAGGACGATGCCGAACGACTGGAGAACCTGGAACAGCTGTTGGCAGCGGTCGAGGAGTTCAGCGAGAAAAACCCCGAGTCCGGTTTGTCGGAGTTTCTGGAGCAGGTTTCGCTGGTGTCGGATCTGGAGCAGGGCGACAGCGGTACGCCCTCCATAACACTGATGACGCTGCACGCCGCCAAGGGGCTGGAATTCAAGGCGGTTTTCATGATCGGCATGGAGGAACGGCTTTTTCCGCATGCCCGTTCGCTGGACGATCTGGACGGCATGGAGGAGGAGCGGCGCCTCTGTTACGTCGGCATGACCCGCGCCCGCGAACGGCTCTATCTGCTGAATGCCCGCCGACGCTACGTGTTCGGTCAGGAACAGTGCAATCCACCCTCACGTTTTCTTAAAGACATACCCGAGGAACTGCTGGAGGATGGCGGGCTTCGACTCCGCTCAGCCAACGCCCCGGTCCAACTCTCAGCCAGCAGCTCGTTCCCTGAGCGGAGTCGAAGGGAGCATCCACCTCACGAAACCACCCACAATCTGGCTGCCATTGCCGGCGCCTTCAGCGACGATATCGAGATCGTTCCGGAACCGCCTGACGAGCTTGACGGCGTGTTCATCGGCATGCAAGTTCGGCACGGCAAGTTCGGGATCGGCAAAATCAGGAAAATAGAGGGGGAGGGCGATGGTCAGAAGGCGGTGGTCTGGTTCAATTCGGTCGGACCGAAAAAACTCATGCTGCGGTTTGCCGGGCTGGAAAAGGCCTGATAGCATGGAATAAATCGGGTATTACAGCACCACGCTGTGCAGGTTGCGGCGGTGATAACGCCAGGCAAAGGCCGCTCCCCGGAAATACCAGTCGATCAGGAACACCCCCCACACGGCGTACAGGGAGAGATGCAGCCACCCGGTCGCCACCCATGACAGCGTCACCCGTATGCCCCACATTGCTACCAGCGTCACGATGAAGACGTAGAAGGTGTCGCCGGTGCCGCGCAGGCTGCCGGCATACACAAACGATATGGCCAGCGGTATCTGGGCAAAAGCTACCAGCTTCAGAAAGACGCTTCCCTTCTCGATCACGTCCGGGTCATGGGTAAACAACCCGATCAGCAGGTGCGGCGCAAAGAAAAAGAGCAACGCCATGACCGTCATAACGGCGATCGCCAGTCGCAGCGCCTCGTTGTGGCTGATGCGGGCGCGGCGGATTTTTCCGGCCCCCAGTGACTGCCCCATCAGCGTGGCGGCGGCAATGCCCATGCCGGCTCCCGGCATGAATGAAAGCGATTCGATCGACAGGCCGATCTGATGAGCGGCGTAAGCAGTTGTACCGTAGCCAATTATGAAGCTGGAGTAGAACAGCTGGCCGCTCTGCTGGGCGATGCGCTCCAGCGCCACCGGCCACCCCACCCGCCAGATCCGGTCGAAGAGCGGCCCGTCCGGACGCCCGAAAGTGATATACCGTTTGCGCAGAGCCTGAACCAGCAGGTAGGCGAAGCCGACAAATTCGGAGGTGTTGATGGCGATGGCGGCCCCCTTGACACCCAGGGCTGGCATTCCGAATTTCCCGTAGATCAACGGCCAGGCCAGCAGGACATGCAGGATGTTGACCAGGATGATGGCTTCCATCGGCGTGCGGGTGTCGCCGGTGCCGTGCATGATGGCCGAAAGCACATTCAGGCCGGTGGTCCAGATCATCCAGAGGAACACCAGCCGGATGTATTCGGTGGCAAAGGCCTGCACATCCGGCGCGGCCCCCATCAATCGGGCGATACCTCCACCCCATGCCGATCCGATGATTGTGCAGACCGCCGTCAGCAGCAGACAGGCCAAGCAGGCCACATAGGCCGCCCGGCCGGCATCTTCACGCCGCCCGGCACCCCACAGATGGGCAATCACCACCGTGGTGCCGGTGGAGAGCCCCCAGAAGACGGTCATACTGACAAACATCAGCAACTGACCCAGTCCGGTGGCGGCAATCGCCGCCGCACCCAGGCCGCCGGTCAGAAAGATATCCACAATCGAGACAAGTCGTTGAAACAGCGATGAGAGCAGCACCGGCATGGAAAGGCGGAAAACGTTACGACGGATTGAGACCGGCTTGCGGTGTTTTGGGGTGAAGTTGACAAAAGGAAACGGCATGAATTCTTTATAAGACCGGACAGCAGGAAGGTCAATGCATATTCAGACGGGGTCTGGGCACAAAAAAAGGCGAGACAGTGTGGCCTCGCTCAAAAGCAGTAATTCCATTTCCATATCAAAGCGCCCTCTTTGTTGGCTCGTCTTCGGCTCCTCAACATACTGTCTGTATGCCTTCGTCGCCTCAATCCTCACCGCCTTGAGTGCATCTTTGATCTGAAACCGGAATAAGGCTCTCCTTACCTCATATAATCCAGAAGCGACAACTGGGAAAGCTTGGCGGTTGACGACAACGAAGCCTCAAAAGCGATCTTTTGCTGGTTCATCTGGACAGCCAGTTTGGCGTAATCAACGTTCTGGGTGTTTCCATAAATCGTTTCCAGGGTGTTCCTGGTATTCTCATTCAACTTGGTCATGGTATCGAGTCGCGTCAGGCGCGCAGCCACATCACTCTGGGCGTTGTTGAGCTGCTTGGCTCCATCTTCGAGCGCCTTCGAGCCAGCCAGAATCCCGGGCACATCGTTGGCATTTACCGCAGTGATCAGATCATCGAAAGCTTTGAATATGTTGGTTGTGCCATAGGGTTGCGAGGTTGCCGTGTCCGCCGTGAGTATCTGATTGCCTGCAATATTCATCTGCTGGGTGGTGTTATTTCCAATTTCCACATTGAGTGCTGTTTCGTCACCGGCATAATAGGGGGCTGTGCCGCTGAAAGGTTGGGTCGAATTTATTGCGCCGCCGAAGATGTACTGATCGCCAAGTTGCATATTGCCCATATCGACCATCTGCTGCTTCAATGCCTGCAGTTGCGAAACGGCATTCTGACGCACGGTCGCATCGCTGCTGCCGCTGGATATGGTAGCTACCTGCTGTTTAGCCAGACGCAAGACTTCCGACATACCTGTCAGTGCTGTATCGGTAAACTGCTGCCATGTACCGGACTTTTGTATGTTGCTGAGATACTGATCGCCTGCCCTGAGCTTGTCTCCAATATCCAGCAGGAGACTGGAGTTGATCGGGTCATCGCTGGGCCTGTTAACGTTGCTTCCCGAGGAGGTTAACTCCTGTAATCTGTCCAGTTTGGCGCGACCCTGCTGAATGTTGTAAATAGAATTATCGGCAGACATGTTTGACGTAACGCGCATGGTAACCTCTCCTAACGTATGAGACCGATGACAATGTCCATCATCTCGGTGGCGGTATTGATAAGTTTGGCCGAAGCCTGATAGGAACGCTGATATTTGACCAGGTTGGT
>JACMKN010000313.1 GCA_014380135.1 Deltaproteobacteria bacterium | reverse complement strand
GGATGTGCCGAAAATCAGCACTTCCAGGGCGCTCTCAATGGCGGGCCAGAAATCCGAGCTGCCGCTGGTCGCAATTTTCACCCCGCCGCCGGAAGAGGTGTTGCTGGCCGTGTCGCGCTTGTCCTTCAGGTAGTTAATCTGATAGGTGCGGGTTATCATGGCGGGACGACCTACGATGATGATTCCGTTTTCAACGCGGGCCGTCAGATCGAGTGGCTTCAGGATGGTATAGAGTATCTCCCCCAGCTTTTTATTGGCCAGGTTGACTGTAACCCTGCCTTCCACATCGCGGTCTGCGACAATCGGCACGTTACTTTCTCTGGACAGCAGCATCAGCACATCCCGCATATTGGCATCTTTCAATGTCAGTGAGTAGCGTTTGCCGGAGTCTGTTTCACGATAGCTGTCCTGTGGCGGGCTGGCTTCAGGGGCACGAGGCTGCCTGGAAGCTGTGGATGGAAGCGCCGAACCGGGCAGCGCAGAATCCTGATACCTTGCCATATTCGGGTTGACGCAGCCGCCGGTAAATAACGACAGTATTAGCACAGGAGTGACTATTCTTTTCATTTCTCTCCCCGATTAATCTTTCCCTTGTGTATGTCGTAGCTGTTTTTTTCTTTTAGTTTGTTCTGTACTACTACCCGGTAGCGGCTGATCTCGATAATGGTCAGACGGCCAAGTTTGTCGCCGACCTTGAAAACCCGCCCGTCAATCAGGGCGTGAAAAGTCTTGTTGGTCTGCAGGATGCCCTGAAGATTGATTTCAGGCGAATCAGATGATGCAACCGCTGATTTCTTTCCTGACAGGATTGTTGAGGTGGGTATAGAGACTTTTTTTGCGCCTGCTCCGATAAACGGGTCGCGTCGCCATTTAACGCCGTCTTCCGCTATCACATCCCGATGGGCATGGTCATAAATTGTCGGTGTTGGAGGTGGAGCTTGGCCTGCCTGGACGGCAACAACCCGGGGTGCCATGGCAATTGCCATGATCGCCATAATCCTTATGAAATGACTAATTGGCATGTTTCACCGGCAAAGAATAAAGCTCAAGAAAAATGGTCCCCTTAAGCTGGCCATTGTCCGGAGTCAGCTTGAACTCTGTGATGCGGTTGAAGCGTTCGATATTTTGTACGAGCCTGAAATATTCGGCAAAATTCCGGAAGCTTCCGCTGGCGCTGATTTTCAGCCGCTGCTTTGTCACGCTGCTCGTATCGGTAGCGCCCGGACGGGCAGAAAGTGTCTTGCCGGCGGCTTCAGTCACCACTTCATGCTGTTTCATGCCGGATTGTTGGGCGCTGCGGTAGAGAGCTTCCATAAAGGCCGGAACATTGGCTTCAACAGGAATCAGACGTGTAAGTCGGTCCACTTCCGCTTCCGTCGCTCGGGTTCTGGCCTGCTCCGACGCATTGCTGGCCAGTTGCGCTCGCAGGCGCTTGATTTTTGAGGCCCGATTTGTGCGGTAGACGAGCATGACAACCGCCAGAATCAGCAGATACGCCACCAAGGCTATTAGCTTACTTTGTCTTGTCAAGCGGGTTGACCTCGCTGGTAACGGTAATCTTCAGGTAGCGCTCCTTGTCCTTATCCACAACGGTTATTGAAGGCTCGCGGTGATTCTTCAAGGTTGGCGACCGGTCAAGCATCGCGACAAGTCTGCTGAGCAGCATGCTTTCGCCGATCTTGTTATCGAGACGGGCGACGGCGGTTATGTCCACCAGTCCTGTCTCGTCCTTGAGATGAAACTCAAGGTTTTCCAGGAACACGCCATCGGGAAGATCGTTGGCAAGTTCACGAAACAGAATGTAAAAAACAAACTGTCGTGCCGTCAATTTCCTCAGTGAATCCGGATTCCTGGTATGTGCCGCCGGAGCTGTTTTTTTGCCCGGAGTCTGCTTGGGGTTCTGATGTTGCGGAAATCGTTTTGCCCGATTGTTCAGCTTCCGGTATTCAGTCTCGGTCAGTCCGAAGGCGAGCAGTGCCACCAGTGTGGTAGCGGCATAAATGGCCACGCCGGATGTTTTACGCAGCGGGAAGCGCTTGAAAAAATCGGCGGCTGAGTAGCTGACCGCCGTGCCGTTCTGGAGTGCCGCTGCAAATCCGGCCAATGGGACATATCCGCTCTCTTCCGGTAAACCGGTGGGCATGGCCGGGGCGATACCCACTTCCAGTCCCATGGCCTCATTGAGTGCTGTTGCTATGGCTTCCAGATCACTTTCGAGACCGCAGACCCAGGCCATCTGAACCGGGATCTGAGGGTGGGCAGACTGATAAAGGGAATTGATGCGAAAAATTGTATCAATTATTTTAAAGAGCTTGAACTTCTGACTTTTTTCGCCATCTTCCGCTCCGCCTTCCGGCGAGTTTGCAGCGGTTTTGTACGGCAAACGCTGGAAAAGCAGGAGGCCGTCGGCGGAAATGTAATATGCTTCGACAAAACCATGCTGAATTTCAAACACTGCGTACGAATTGAAAATCGCTTCGCGAACGTTGCGGAAAGCCTCGATCATGGCATTGAGCGGTGTTGTGATACTGGTTAAGCGCAAACGACATGCAGCAAATGCCTTCCGGTAATCCTGCAGTGTCGTGGTGGGAACGTACAGGGAGTACCAGGTCTGGGTCTTCTGGTCTGAGGCCGACGGAATGATCGAAAAGGGGGGGAATTCTTCCCTGGATTCGGCGCTGATTTTACGGCCGATCAATTTTTCGGCATCCTGCCTTGACATTTTGGGGAGCTGATGCGTTGCAATTACCACGTCATCCGCTGGAATGATCAGATGAGTCGCGTCGATGGCGTTGTTGATATCCGAACGTATTTTCCCGATGATCTCCTTGAATGCCAGATCCCCCGGATTTTGTTTCTGACCGATGTCATAGTACAGCAGATAAGGGTTGTCTGCGGCAGGAGTATGACTGTGATGCAGATCATAAACGGCATCATCACCCTGCGTGCCGGGTGTCGGCTCAAAATCAAAAGTGCGGCTATATACAAGCAGACCGTCATTGCTGAGTACCGCCCGCAGGCTGTTTTCCCGTATGTCGATGATCAGTGTGTTCATTTTGCGTTAATGTCGGGCATTTTTATATATCTGATGTTGTCATGTATCAAATAATGGAAATTGGTTGTCTCTGCAACTGAACTGCAGTCGGTGTGTTTTGACAATTTAAGCGTTACATTAATTCTCCCGATTGGGAGATTATAAGGCAACAGGGTGGTATAGGCGGAGAAAGGGGCCAGCGGTTTGCACATATTGTTGATTTCCGTAAAAGAACCTGTTTTTTCAGGTTTAATGTCGATGACAAGGCCGGAGTATGCTGCAAATACATTCCCGGCAACCCGGTTTGTCGGGACGACATCATTTGCATCAATAACTTCTTCAATTAACTCGCCGTTCGGCGCAACGCTTGTGAGAGTCAGTCCGGCCCAGCGATTGTCCGCATACAATTTATTGGTGCAGCGAATCGGGTTTCCCCAGGCATCAACTGCATAGTTGCTTGTATCTGAAGACGATAAATACCTTCCGCTCCAGTTGGCAGAGTTATAACGGGAAGAAGCAGCCATGTCCGCATTGCTGTTCAAAAATTTGAAGGCACAGGACGAATTGTTGTCGAAAGGAAGTTCTCCAAAGTCTCCCACAAAACCGTAATGGGTGCGAACGCCGTTCTGAATAAGGCTCCGATCTCCAACCATAGCTTTTTTCAACTCCTTCATCCGCTCTCTGGTTGTCGCAATCTCCTCACTCTCCCAGAACCTCCAGACGGAGGGCATCATCATTCCGGCCAGGATCGAGATGACAGCCATAACTACCATAACCTCTATCAGTGTAAAGGCTTTTGTTTTCATCTGAGCTTTACCTGTCCGACCGATTTGTAAATAGGCAGAAAAACAGCCGTCAGCAGCAGCAGAACCAGTCCGCCCAATAGCGCCATGGTCAGTGGTTCGACGTAAGCAAAAACCTTTTTGATCGTTTCCGGTACTTCCTTGTCCAGAATGTCGCTGGCACGGTTCAGTGTGCCTTCCAGTGTACCGGTCTTCTCGGCAATTGACATCATGTCTACCACCAGCGGCTGGATAAAACCGGTGCGGCGCATGGCGTCCGAGATGCTTTCACCGGTTACGATGACCCTGGCGATGGATGACATGCTTTCGGCGATCACGCTGTTGCCAATGACGTCGGCGCCGATCGCAAAGGTTTTTTCGGCATTGATGCCGGATGCGTGCAGCGTGGCGACAATTTTGAAATAGCGGGACATGTTGATCTTGATAATCAGCATGCCGATCAGCGGCATTTTGAGAAGCAGGGTGTCAATGAAGCGCCGTCCCTGTGGAGTGCGCTTGAAAATCTTTACAGCAATAAAAAGAAGCACCGCCACCGTGATAACTATCGGAAAATAACCGCGCAGGAAGCCGGAGATGGCGATCATGATCTTGGTGGGGAGCGGCAGTTCCGCTCCCATGCCGGTGAGCGTTTTCAGCATCTTGGGGAAGACGAAGGTAAAGATGATGAACATCAGCGTGCCCAGAATCGAAAGCACGGTGATCGGATAGGTCAGGCTGGACTTGACGCTCTTCTTGAAATCGGTCTGCCATTGCAGATAATTGACCAGGAAATCGAGGCTTGCATCCAGTGTTCCCGAGGTTTCGCCGGCCCGGATCATCTGAACGTAAAAGGGGGGGAATAGTCGCGGGGCGGACTGCATTACTTCCGACATGGCCAGCCCCGAATCGATCCCCTGCCTCACCAGTTGCGCGGCATGGCCGATCCTGCGATTGGAGTTGCTTTTCATCAGCGTGTCAATCCCCTGCAGAATCGGTATGCCGGAGGCGACAACCAGTTTGATCAGGTAGGTGAAGTCCAGCAGATCCTTGTCATTCAATTGTGGCTGAAACATTTCTCCCAGATTGCCAAACCCGCTGAATCCGCCTCCTTCCGCCTCGATCAGGGTCAACCCCTGCCGGGTCAAGAGTTGTTCCAGATGGACGCTGTCGCGGGCGGTAAGTGTCCCTTCCCGCAGGTTCGAATTGGCATCCATTGCCCGATAGCTGAAGGAACCCATCAGAAATTCATCCTGGTTGCGTGACTGACTTCATCAAGCGTTGTGATGCCACGCCGTACCTTTTCCAGCGCGATCGTGTGCATTTCGCGGAATCCCTCACTGATGGCGTGCCGCCGGATGTCTTCCAGGCTGGCTTTGATGTTGATCAGCTCGCGAATCCTGGGTGTTATCTGGAGGATTTCGTATATTACGGAACGTCCTTTGAAACCGGTTCCGTCACAGGCCGGACAACCTTTGGGTTTGTAGAGTTTGGCGACGGTCGGGTCGATGGCGAGCTTTGCGTATTGAGGGCTGAAAGGCGGGACGATTTCCTTGCACTCCTCGCAGAGTGAACGAACCAGACGCTGGGCAACGATCGAGTCGATTGTGGTCGAAATCAGAAACGGATCGATGCCGATGTCGATGATTCGGGCGATGCTGGAGATAGCGTCGTTGGTGTGGATGGTGCTGAATACCAGGTGGCCGGTCAAGGAGGCGCGGATGGCCAGTTCGGCCGTTTCGGCGTCGCGCATCTCGCCCACCAGGATTACGTCCGGGTCCTGGCGCAGAATTGAACGCAGGCCGGTGGCGAAGGTGAGTCCGGCCTTGACATTGATCTGGGATTGACGCGCCAATGGAAGCTGATATTCGACCGGATCTTCCAGGGTAAAGATGTTGCGGCTGACGGTGTTTATGATTGAAAGGCAGGAGTAAAGGGTGGTTGTCTTGCCTGAACCGGTTGGCCCGGTTACCAGGATCATACCGAAGGGGAGCTGGATAGCCGCGTTCAGCTTTTCGATGTCCTCTTCAAAAAACCCCAGGTTTTCCAGTCCGATACGCAACTTGCTTTTATCCAGCACCCTGATGACCACGTTTTCTCCACCCAAGATCGGAAAAGTGGATATGCGCAGGTCCAGCTTGCGATTCCTGTAGGCAAATTCAGCGCTGCCATCCTGAGGGATGCGCGACTCGGCAATGTTCATCTGTCCCATAACCTTGAAGCGCGACACGATCGGGGTCAATAATTCGTTAGGCAGGAACATGCTGTGCTGCAGTACGCCGTCCACGCGGTAGCGTATGCGTACCCCTTTGGAATCGGGATTGATATGGATATCGGTGGCGCTGCGCTGGATGCCGTCGATGATGATTTTTTCAACCAGGTTGACCAGCGGCGAGTAGGCCGAATCGAGTTCTTTCTTGCCGATGGCGCTCTCACGCTGAAAGAGGGAGCTGCTTTGTTTGACAAGATTTTCTATCTCCAGCGGGATGTCGGCGTTGTACTTGTCCTGCTCGCTTTCATCCTGGCTGGCGCTGGAAATGGTAAGGAGTTTGAAAAGGTCTTTCTGACTGACGAAACCGAGACTGAACAGAACCGAGCCGAGCAGTTCGCCGCTTTTTCTCTGCTCCCGGATGCCGATTTCCAGTTGTTCCTGGGTAATCAGTCCCTGTTCGATCATCATGTCACCGATGCGCTTTTTGGGGGGCATGCGTCCTGTTCCGTTGGGCTGGGAGTGTGGGGAGAGTTTAATGCAACATATTGATTTTAAATCAGTCTATTAGCTGTTTGGCCCGGGATTGTCAAGGATATTGAGTTTTAGTTTTTTTTGATGTCGGAAGACCTTGTCGAAGAGGAATTGTGTACTATCCGTTTTCCATGCTTGATGGAATCGCAGCAGTAGTTTTATGCGTGAATTTTGGTTGCGATGCATGCTGGCTGAATATTAACAATCATTCGGAATCCTGTTCGCCCCGACCAGGTGTGTTCACAATATGAACAAACTCCTTGCGTTCCCCTTTCTTTTTTACTATTGTTCAAACCATGAACGATGTAACCGAAAAACCGCTGGATTCATCCCGCTCCCTCCAGCTTCTGTCCGAGATCAGCGGCGAAGAGCCGCTTTCCCAGCGAGAACTCTCGCGCCGCCTGGGCATCGCCGTCGGTCTGGTCAACTCCTATCTTAAAAACCTGGTTTCCAAAGGGTTTGTACGGGTCAAAAACTTCCCCAGCAACCGTTACGCCTATCTTTTGACACCGCAAGGCCTGGCCGAGAAAAGCCGGCTGGCCTACCAGCACCTCAGCTATTTCACCAGTCTCTACACCGTGGCGCGGCAGGATTACCTGGAACTGTTCCGTCGACTGGAAGAGTCCGGCGTGCAGGAAGTGGTCTTCTGCGGAGTGGATGAAGTGGCGGAAGTGGCCTATCTGTCGCTCAAGGAAACCGGTCTGGAACTGCTGGCCGTCATGGACGACGGCCGGCAGGTGGATCTGTTTTTCGGATTGCAGGTTGTGTCATTATCCGAGGGGGTGCGAGAGGAGTGTGCTCCGGTAGTGATATCTTCATTGAAGCGCAGGGATGAGCTTGTGCGGGTACTTCGTAGTCTGGGCGTGGCGGATGGCAGGATTTTTGTAGCTGGTGCTTCGGAATAGTTTCGAGTAATCACATATAAGCGGAAATTCATCAGTCAGTTACACAATCAGATTGGGAGATTAACAATGAAAGTGGTCATTCTTGCAGGCGGTTTTGGCACACGCATCAGCGAGGAGTCACATCTCAAGCCGAAGCCAATGATTGAAATAGGCGGTCGGCCGATTCTGTGGCATATCATGAAGCATTATTCGCACTATGGATTTAATGATTTCGTGATCTGCCTTGGCTATAAGGGATATTGTATCAAGGAGTATTTTGCTCACTATTTTCTGCATGAGTCGGATATTACTTTCGATTTTCGTGATGGGAACCAGCGTACCGTCCATAGTCACACTGCGGAGCCTTGGCGCGTAACGCTGGTTGATACCGGTTCGGAGACTATGACTGGTGGACGCGTGAAGCGTGTAGCGCCCTATATCGACGGAACATTTATGCTGACATATGGCGATGGAGTATCTGATGTAAATATTCAGGAGTTAGTGGCTTTCCACCATAGAAATGGCCGGCAAGCCACAGTGACATCCGTTCAACCGCCCGGAAGATTTGGCCTCCTTGACTTGTCGGACAATAATATGGTGCTGGGCTTTCAGGAAAAGCCAAGGGGAGACGGGTCATTGATCAATGGCGGTTTTTTTGTGCTGGAACGATCGGTGCTGGAACGGATTGGCGGTGATACAACCGTTTTTGAAAAGGCCCCTTTGGAAAGCCTGGCGAAAGGTAACCAATTGGTTGCTTACAAGCACGACGGGTTCTGGCAGCCGATGGATACATTGCGTGACAAGATGTTTCTGGAAGAACTCTGGGCCAGCGGTCGTGCACCTTGGAAGACATGGTGATTTGCAGTGAGGTGTGAAACGTGAGGTGTGAAACGTGAACGCAAATTCTTTTTGGCAGGGTAAGCGGGTCTTTCTGACTGGCCACACCGGTTTCAAGGGTTCCTGGTTCTGTATCTGGCTGCATTGTCTTGGCGCCGAGGTGACCGGCTATGCATTGGAACCCCCGACTTCTCCCAGTTTATACGAAATGGCCCAAGTAGATGATCTGGTGACTTCGGTTATTGCTGATGTACGTGACCTGGAACGATTAAAGGTGGAAATGCTCGCAGCTTCTCCAGATATCGTCATCCATATGGCGGCTCAGCCTCTGGTTCGCGATTCTTACAAGATTCCGGTTGAAACATATGCCACCAATGTTATGGGGACTGTCCATCTGCTTGAAGCGGTGCGTTCCTGTCCGGGTGTAAAGGCGGTCGTCAACGTCACCACCGATAAATGCTATGAAAACCGCGAATGGGTCTGGGGCTACCGCGAGAACGAACCGATGGGGGGGCACGACCCCTACTCAAGCAGCAAGGGGTGTTCCGAGTTGATCACTGCAGCCTACCGCACCTCCTATTTTAACCCGGCAGATTATTCAAACCATGGTGTGGCACTGGCCTCGGCGCGAGCCGGTAACGTTATTGGTGGCGGAGACTGGGCTTCGGACCGTCTGATTCCCGATATAATTCGCGCAATTATTGCTGGAGAGCCGGTTCTCATCCGTAATCCAACTGCAATCCGACCTTGGCAGCATGTTCTGGAACCTCTTTTCGGCTATCTGCTGCTGGCACATAAACTGTATGAAGGTGGCGCCGATTACGCCGAAGGGTGGAACTTTGGACCGTCCGATGAAGATGCCAGGCCGGTGGAGTGGATTGTAAACCGGTTGTGTGAACAATGGGGTAATGGAGCGTGTTATGCGATCGACAACGATGATCATCCGCATGAGGCCCACTATCTGCAACTGGATTGTTCGAAGGCGCGGTTGGAACTGGGCTGGCGTCCCAGGTGGGGTCTGGAACAGGCCCTGGAAAGCATAGTTGCCTGGACTCGTTCCTATCGTGACGGGAAAGACCTACGTGGAGAATGTATGCGGCAGATAACAGAGTACGGAGAATCGGCATGAACGATGATGTGCGGCGCGAAGCCGAATTGCGCGAACAAGCGATAAAGGCCGCCGTTGCCTATTACGAACACCGGCATTCCGCAAAGAAAACATTTCAGCCCGGTGACCGCATTCCGTACGCCGCGCGGGTGTTCGACGAGCGTGAAGTGACCGCACTGATCGACTCATCGCTGGACTTCTGGCTGACCGCCGGGCGCTATGCCGAGCGTTTTGAGAGGGAGTTCGCCGCGTATCTGGGGGTTGAATACTGCTCGTTGGTCAACTCCGGTTCATCAGCCAATCTTTTGGCCTTCATGGCCCTGACCTCTTCCAGCTTGGGAGAGCGCCGCATCAGGCGCGGTGACGAGGTTATCACCGTGGCCGCCTGCTTTCCGACCACCGTTGCCCCGATCATCCAGTACGGAGCGGTGCCGGTTTTTGTGGATGTGACGCTGCCGACCTACAACATTGACGTGTCCCAGCTCGATGCTGCCCTTTCGGAGCGGACCAAAGCGGTCATGATAGCCCACACCCTGGGTAACCCCTTTGACATTACCGTAGTAAAGACATTCTGCGACCGGCACGATCTCTGGTTGATCGAGGACAACTGCGATGCTCTAGGTTCTCGCTATTTCTTGAATGGTGAATGGCAGTATACAGGCACTATTGGGCACATCGGCACATCCAGCTTCTACCCACCCCACCACATGACGATGGGAGAAGGTGGTGCGGTCTACACCAATGACACCACACTCAAGCGAGTGGTGGAGTCCTTCCGTGACTGGGGGCGGGATTGCTGGTGCCCTTCCGGCAAGGATAATACCTGTAGTAACCGTTTCGGACAGCAGTTTGGCGAACTCCCCTTTGGCTATGACCACAAATATGTTTACTCGCACTTCGGCTACAACCTGAAGGTCACCGACATGCAGGCGGCTATCGGCTGTTCCCAGTTGGAGAAGCTCCCCGGTTTTATCAAGGCCAGAAAGAAGAACTGGCAGCTGTTGCGCGATGGTCTGGCCGGCCTTGAGGACCTCCTAGTTCTGCCGGAAGCAACCGAAAACGCCGATCCCTCCTGGTTTGGCTTCCTGCTTACCGTACGGGAAGGGGCGGGACTTAGCCGTGAACGTATGGTGCATCACCTGGAAGGAAAAGGAATCCAGACCCGGATGCTTTTTGCCGGCAACCTGATCAAGCACCCCTGCTTCGACGAGATGCGGAGAGAGGGGAAAGGATTCAGGGTTGTTCCAAATTCAACGTCTCAACATTTCAACGAATCATCGCCTCTCCCCGTTACCGACAGAATAATGCGGGACACCTTTTGGGTGGGGGTCTATCCGGGGATGACAGAGGAGATGGTGGAATATATGGTAGAGACGATTACAGGTGTTGTCAGGGGATGAAAGTACTTGTGACCGGAGCGACCGGTTTTGTCGGGGCCTGTCTGGTGCGCCGTCTTGTTAGTGACGGTCATGCCGTTCATCTTTTTACGCGACAGGATTCTAACCGCTGGAGAGTCACCGATCTTCTTCCTCATGTGACCGATCACATCGTCGATCTGCGCGATGCCGATGCAGTAACGGAAAAGGTTGGTCGAATTAAACCCGAGGTGATATTTCATCTGGCGACTTACGGCGGGTTTGTCTTCCAGCGGGATACCAAAACAATCATGGATTCCAATGTCGGTGGAACCGTAAACCTTCTCAACGCGTGCGAAAAAAACAGTTTTACCCGTTTTGTCAATACCGGCAGTTCTTCTGAATACGGGTACAAAAATGTGCCGATGCGGGAGGATCTTCTTCCCGAACCGATGGGCGAGTATGGTGTTTCCAAGCTTGCCACCACTTTTTTCTGCCGGTCGGAGGCGGTCAGCAAGAACCTGCCGGTCGTTACCCTGAGGCTATTCTCCCCCTATGGTCCCTGGGACGATCCGCAGCGGCTGATCCCCTATACTTTAGCCAACCTTCTGCGAGGTGAAGTGCCACGGCTGGCAAATCCGGCGGCGGTGAGGGACTACGTGTTTGTCGATGACGTGGTCGAAGCCTATCTCATTGCCGCCGAAAAAACGCTGCCGCCAGGAGAAATATACAATGTCGGTAGCGGCCGGCAACACTCCATTGACGAAGTAGTGAGCATAATCCATGGACTTGTAATGACGGGGATGGAACCGGTCTGGGGAGCCCGCGAGATGCAGCGGCCGGAACCGGCTGTCTGGGTTGCGGATACTGGTAAGATAAGGGATGTGCTGGGGTGGACTCCTACAGTTCCCCTGCAGGAAGGGCTGGCCCGTACAACCAACTGGTTCAGGGATCATCTGGCCTATTATTAACGGCATCGTCCGTTACACCGGAGTAAATCATGAAGCTGTCCGATTATGTCATCGACTTCATCGTCAAAGAAGGGGTTTCCCAAATTTTCGAGTTCATTGGCGGGGCGATCACCCACCTGCTCGATTCCACCTATGACCGCGACGATATCCATTGCGTGTCGGTTCATCACGAACAGACCGCTGCCTTCGCTGCTGAAGCATACGCCCGGATCAACGGGCGACTCGGCGTGGCCATGGCAACCAGCGGGCCAGGAGCGCTCAACATGGTGACCGGCATCGGCAGCTGCTGGTTCGACTCGGTTCCCTGCCTGTTCATAACTGGCCAGGTCAATACCTACGAATACAAATTCGACCGTCCGATACGGCAGATTGGCTTTCAGGAGACCGATATCGTCAGTGTTGTAAAACCGCTCACCAAAAATGCGGAGATGGTGGTGGATGCAGCGCAAATCCGCTATCAACTGGAAAAAGCAGTATATCTGGCCCAAAGCGGGCGACCGGGGCCGGTCCTCCTGGACATTCCAATGAATATACAACGGGCGCAGATCGAGCCGGATCATCTGCCAAGTTTCTATGTTAGCGATGAATACCGGCGGTTGGAGGATAGTCGGCCAACCTGCGATTCTGCTGCCTTGGCGGAGGTGGTGCAGCTGATCGGTGCTGCCAGGCGACCGGTCATTCTGGTGGGAGGTGGTGTGCGGACGGCCGGGGCGGCGGCGGAACTGCGCCAGTTGGTGGAACTGACCGGCATTCCCGTGGTGCATTCGCTCATGGGGCTCGACGCCCTTCCCGGCGACCATCCGGCCAGTTTCGGCATGATCGGCTCATACGGCAACCGCTACAGCAACATGACCCTTGCCAACTGCGATCTGCTGCTGGTGCTCGGTTCCCGCCTCGATACCCGGCAGACCGGCACTCGACCAGATACTTTTGCCCGGGCTGCTAAAAAAATCCATGTGGACATCGACCCGCTTGAACTGAATGCGAAGGTACAGGTAGATCTGGCAGTGCGTTGTGATGTGCGGGAATTTCTGGCGGGGCTGAACGGGCTCCTCGCCGGCGGCCATATGTATGACCTTTCTCCCTGGTATGAGGTTATCAAGGGATTCCGGGCGAAATATCCCACTCATGGTGCAGTTTCCGAATTTGCCGCAGTCGATCCGAACCTGTTTTTGGGAAAACTGGCGGAGCATTCAGGTTGTGGTGATATCATCTGTCTTGACGTCGGCCAGAACCAGATGTGGGCCGCCCAGTCGTTCCGGCTGAAGGACGACCAACGCATGCTCATTTCCGGCGGGATGGGAGCCATGGGGTTTGCTCTGCCAGCGGCGCTTGGCGCCGCCAAGGCCGCGCCGGGAAGACGGGCTGTTGTCATTACGGGAGACGGCGGCCTGCAAGTCAACATCCAAGATCTGGATACCATCGTCAACCATCGGCTACCGGTCAAGATCATTGTTCTCAACAACGGTTGCCTCGGTATGGTGCGCCAGTTCCAGGATATGTACTTTGACGGCCGTCAACAATCCACGGTTATCGGCTACGGCTGTCCCGATCTGGTGCGGGTTGCCGAGGCGTACGGCATCCCGAGCTTATCCATTGCCAGTCTTGATGATGCCGATCAGGTCATAGCGAGTGTATTGGCTAGCGACGGTCCCACCCTGCTGGAGGTTAAGCTGGAACAAACCACCTGTGTCAATCCCAAGCTGGTGGTCAATCGTCCTATAGAGGATATGTCACCGCATCTGGAGCGGAAAGAGTTGGCGAGTGATATGCTGATTGAACTGGTGGAAGAAGGAGATGTGCCAAAATGAGTATGCTGCAAGATCTTAAGGATATGGTGCCCTACGGTTGGCGAAAGGGACTGCTGGACCTTGTGCAGCCGAAGCGTCCGGGAATTGGTCCGATACTGCGCGCGATGGATCGTGATGTCTCGGCTGTCTTCGATATCGGCGCCAATGTGGGGGATGTTTCTCTGTACATGCTCCACTACTTTTCCAATGCTACGATTTTTGGTTTCGAGCCATGTGCTGCGACCTATGACCGGTTGCTTTCGAATGTCAAAAAAGCCGGATATATGGATCGTTTCAGGCCTTTCCGGCTCGGCTTTTTTGATGAAGAAACCGAAGGTATACTTCAGGTAGCTTCAGCACATGGAGCCAATTCCCTGATTGCTTCAGGGGATGAATACCGGGCCATGAATCCTCATGTTGCAAATATTGCTACCGAACAGATCCCCTTGATGCGTCTGGACGACTTTGTTGTCAGGGAAGGGATCGGGCACATTGACCTAGTAAAGATCGACGTGGAAGGGGTTGAACGGCAAGTACTGGAAGGTGGCGCCGAAACCTTTGCCAACAAGGTCGATACCGTGGTTATGGAGGTTTCATTTGTGCGTCGGCCTCGGGGAGACGGCGAATACATTCACCTTTTTCAGCTTCTTCAAGTCTACGGCTTCGCTCCGGCTGAAATCTATGACCTCTCCCATGCAGATGGGGCCGCCGCTTGGAAGCTGGCCCAGTTTGATTGTGTTTTCCGCCGCTATAAATAGAAAATCCAGCTTTTTGAAAGGTATTTAATTCATGGCAGCATCTTCGATCAAGGATTTTCTAAAGTCATTGCCAGTGGTTGGTTCCTTGCTGTTGCAAATTCAGTCAAAACTGAACCGGTTGCGGCCCAATTTTCTTTATACATATTCGTTCAAGCCGCTTGTCATCAATCAGGCCATTAAATTATTACGCAGGATGGTTTTGGTGGATTCGACAATTATTTCGCAGAATAGTTGCGTGGTCGATACGGGAACTGCAAAATTCACCTGGAGGCCAGCTGACCCTTATTCCTTGCTGGGTTACCCACTGCGGGGGGATTTTGAAAAAATAGAAACCGATATCGCAATGGCAATTGCCAAGCATGCAGAGTGTATTGTTGATGTTGGGGGAAATTTTGGTTGGTACTCCTGCCATTTGCAGGCGAGCATGCCTGTCGGAGGAGAACTTCATGTCTTTGAGCCGGTTCCCGCTGTACGGGAGGAGCTTCTCAAAAATCTTGCGCTGAATCCCAGGGAGGGAGTTAAGACCGTCGTCACAGGGTTCTGTCTGTCGGATGCAGCCGGCGAAGTAGTGCTGCATGTCCCCAACAAGCTGGGTTCAGCTTTTGCTTCGTTACGGAATCAAAATTATGACGGAGGTTTCGAGCGGGTTGCAGTTCAGGCTACGACTCTTGACAGTTATTGCAGCGAAAATAATATTACGCATATCGACCTGCTCAAGATAGATGTGGAAGGAGCCGAGTTGCAGGTGTTGCAGGGAGCCCGTGCAATGCTGTCGGCGCCACGTAAGCCAGTATTGTTTATCGAATCGGAGGCATCTATTATTGACGTTTTCGGTCGTACTGTGCAGGAAGTCATCAATTACATCCAAGGGTTTGGTTACTGTGGATACATAGTAAAGAACGATAAACTGCACAAGCTTACCAATGAGAATATTGGCATTGGGTATGACTATATTTTTGTTGACCCAGCTGCAGAGTTCCCGGTGCAGATACTGCAATCAGTGGTGGAGAAGTCGTGAACAGCTGTGAAACGGCCTGTAACCCCGCCAAATATAAATAAAAAAGCGATAAAAGGTTATAGTGTATATGCCAGTTAAAAGAATTGCTTTTTGTAATTATTATAAAGAGCTTAATAAAAACGATTTTATGTTTCAGTGTAGTAATTCCGGGATTGGCGATGATCTCCTGACTCCGTTATTAGAGTTGAAAAAATATGCAAACGCGCGAGGAATAGAGGTTGCCAGCGTTAGTCTAATGGATGTAAGCACAGCGGATGCCGTCGTATTTATTGATATGCCGGAAAAAGACAATCCGTATTTGACGATGGCCCGGAAAACCGGGAAAAGCCTTTATTTGCTTGCGCTGGAAAGCAAGTTGATCAGGAAAGAAAATTACTTGTCCGAGAGTCACGCATTATTTAAAAAAATTTTTACCTACGACGATTCCCTGATAGATAATACTAAATTTTTTAAGATCAATTACTCATTCCTTTTTCCTGCATCGATACCAACGGATCTGTCAATAAAAGAAAAACTCTGCACGATGATAGCAGGCAACAAGACTGTTCAACACCCCCAGGAACTATATTCAAAAAGGATCGAAGCTATCCGCTGGTTCGAGCAGAATCAACCTGAAGATTTCGATCTTTACGGCGTTGGATGGGACGAGGGAACGCTTGGATGCTTTTTCCCACGGGTCATTACCCGTCACTGGGAGTGGCTCAAACGGTTGGGTAATCCGGCATTTCCCTCCTGGCGGGGGCGGGTGGTTCGCAAACGTGATGTCATGGGACGTTACCGTTTTGCTCTCTGTTTTGAAAATATCATGGACGTGCCGGGCTATATCACCGAAAAGATGTTCGATGCATTTTTCTCCGGTACCATTCCTGTCTATCGGGGGGCGGAGAATGTTACGGATCATATTCCGTCAGGATGTTTTATCGATATGAAAGATTACTCCTCGTATGAGGAGCTTTACCGCTATATGAAAGGCATGCCCGAAAAGGGTTATGCCGGATACCTTGATGCTATTGAGTCGTTTCTGAAAAGTGAACATTCATATCCATTTTCTTGCGAATATTTTGCAATGACCATCGTGAATGGAATCGTCGGTGAATAGGGATATTGTGATCATCACATCCGGCAGGGTCCTGCAAATGTTCATCACGATTGCCTCGGTACGTGTGTTCACGTCACTACTTTCAACCGGCGAGGTCGGTAATATCTACCTGATAAACTCCTTGTTCGGTTTTTTTGGCCTGGCGTTGATCAATCCGGTGGGTATGTATATGAATCGGAAAATGCACCAATGGACAGAGGAAAAAAGCGTCTTAAACCGCTTTTCAATCTTTAACATCTACCTGATGCTCTTGGCAATCAGTTCGACCGGAGTTGTCTACTTGCTCAATCGATTTTGGCATGTGGGAGGTACTATAGAGCTGAACATGCTCATGCTTTTCCTAATGTTAAGTATCGTTTTTACGACCTGGAACCAGTTGATTATCCCAACCCTCAACCTGCTCAATCAACGTATGAGCTTTGTACTGTTCACTCTCCTTACCTTAGTGGGCGGCTTGGGATTATCCATTCTGTTTGTCAATATTACGTCGGCTACGGCGGTTTCCTGGTTGGGGGGACAACTGGCTGCCCAGATTCTGGTAACCCTGTTCGCCTTGGCTTATTTCAGGAGGGTTGTGGGAGGAAAGGTGCTTTTTACCGAAGCACGCAGCGTGATGACACGGGAAAACTTCAAGCATGTCCTCTATTTTGTGTTTCCCCTGGGGTGTACTACCTTTTTCATGTGGATGCAAAACCAGTCGTATCGGATTGTGATTGAGAAGACTGTTGGTGCAGAGTTCCTCGGTCTGATCGGACTGGGGATCGGCGTGGCTTCAAGCATCGCGGTGGCGGCCGAGTCGCTCATTCAGCAACTCTATCTGCCCGGGTTTTACCGTGATATCAATACATCGGATGTGGAGAAGCGTACCGAGGCATGGAATGCCATGGCGCAGTTCACAATCCCGGTCTATATTGCTTTGACGATCATGGTATCCTGCCTGGCTCCTTTTCTGCTACACATCCTTGCCAGCAAGAAATTCGGCGGTGCTTACCCCTTCGTCATATTCGGTGCTTGGATCGAGTTTTTTCGGATGACTACCTATACCTTGACCTCAGTTGCCCACGCTGAGATGCGGACCAGGTACCTCTTGCGTGGCTATTGTGTCGGTGGCCTGCTTGCTGCTGGAGGTACTTACCTTGGGGCGCAGACCACTGTCCATGCCCTGTTGATTCCTTCACTACTGGTGGCGAGTGGCTTGGTTTCAATGGTTATCATGTACCGTGACATGAAAAAGCTGATGCGGATCAAGGTTGGCATCAGGAATGTCAGGAAATCAATCCTGTTGTCATTACCGTTTGCTCTTGCCCTGCCGTTTTTCACCTGGCAGGCCACGCTGCCGTTATCCCTGCTGCTGGTTGGTCTTGGTGGCTGTTACTTCTTGCTGACGCAGTATCTACTGACGCAGCCGCTTCTAAAGGAACGGACTCTGTGATGAACGACGGACCGTTAGTCTCCATCTGTGTGCCGACCTATAACAGTTCGGCGTATCTCCGTCGGAGCCTTGATTCGATAGCAGCTCAGACCTATGAAAATGCCGAGGTGATTGTTGGTGATAACGCCTCAACGGATGATACCGTATCGATTGCCAATGAGTATTCGGTAAAATATGGATTCAAGGTCATTGTAAATGATAAGAACATTGGTCCCTTGAATAATTGGAACATGCTGATAGGGCAGGCACAGGGGGATCTGATTGCCATTTATCACTCTGACGATGTCTACGAGCCAACCATAGTCGAAGAGTCGGTACAGGTTTTTAGAAATAATGAAAATATTGCGGTCGTCGGTACAATGGCGCGGGTGGTTGATGGTAATGAAAACAAAATGTATGACTATGTGTTACCTGATGAGATTGTTAGACTAGATAAGGACGTATATTCCTTTGATGATGTCATGCTTGGCATCTGTAAGAGTGGCGGTCAAAAAACATTTTTTGTGACCCCTTCTCTTATGGTCAAAAAAAATGTTTATTCAGAAGTTGGTCTGTTTGACGCTAGATTCAGATCGGCCGGCGATTACGAAATGTGGTTTAGATTGTCTGTAAATCACAAAGTGGCGGTATTGAACAAACAGTTGATTAATTACCGGATTCATGAAAATCAGGGGAGTGAGCTGGAACTGCGAAGAAATGTGGAACTTCCTGATATCTTAACGGTTGTTCGTGAATATCGTCAGCACATCACCCAGAATAGCATCAGGGAACTCTGCGACAGATTCCTTGATGAACGTATACTTAAAGCCGCCTTGAAACAAAACTGGCAGGGGGCGTTTGACAAGAGTGCAACTACTGCTAAATTGGCCGAAACAGGAAGTTACCAGGCATTGAGAGTTTTCTTGAGGATTGCCAACGGTCTGCATATAAAGCTTAAATTATGATGCCATCACGAGTTTCCGTCATAATTCCTGTTCATAACGGGGAAAAATATATCGTTGAGGCGATAGAGAGTGTCCTGGCCCAGACATACGCCGATGTGGAGTGTCTTGTTGTGGATGACGGTTCCACCGATCGGACCTCCCGGTTAGTCAGCGGATATGGCGAGCGGGTCCGCTATCTGTATCAGGACAATGCAGAGCGATCCGTGGCGCGTAATAACGGGCTGAAGAACATGACCGGCGAATATGTTTCTTTTCTCGACGCGGACGACTATCTGGCGCCTGAAAAAATCGCTGACCAAGTAGCTTTCTTGACGGCACATCCGGAGTTAAATGCGGTTTATTCAAAGGTAAGGTATTTCCGGGATAACGGAGAGCGCTGTTTTTATTCAGTGAGACGTGCGACCTCCAGCGGCGATATCCTGGCTGAACTTATCTACAGTAATTTCATTACCATTCATTCTCCTCTGATTCGTACGAATGCGCTGCAAAGCTTGAAGGGGTTCAATCCCTCGCTGAAACGCTACGAAGATTGGGATTTCTTTCTTCGTCTGGCCGCATCCGGCTCACGGTTTGGTTTTATTGATGAGGTCCATGCCTTTGTGCGGATGCATTCCGGCAACACCGTGCAGGACAGGGTGCGGATGTTTGAAGCAAAGTGCATTGTTGCGGAACAGTTCGTTGCCGAGTACGCCGACTGTCTGTATGTTCGGGGTATTGATGCTGCTCGGATTGTCGCTTTTCACCGTGCGGATTATGGCCGATTGCTGATCCTCAACGGTCGTGTCGACGAGGGGTGCCGACTGATAGCCGAGGGTTGTCGTAGCGCCATCCCCCATCATGGAATGTTCCGGCTTTTTTCACTGATTGCGGGAGTCTGCGGCCAGCGACCGCTGGTTTGGGCGCAGGCGCTTTTCGACCACATCAGCAAGTACCGCAAGGAAGAAGCATAATGGCTAGAAAAGCGGCTTGCGCGAGAAGTTACGGAACCCTGGAAGAATGCTTTGCAACACCTTGCCGGTTGCGCCAGAAGAGACCCGCTTCATGAAAATAGTATTCCTCGCTCCGTTCGGCATCCGGCCCAAGGGGACGGTGCTGGCCCGTATGATTCCAATTGCTGTTGGGCTTAAGCAGTTAGAGCATGAGGTGGTCATCATTGCACCCCCTTATACCAATCCGGAGGATTCGGGCCGGGAGGATTTTGTTCAAGGAATCCGGCTCAGCAATATCAGACTTGATACCACATTAGGTGCTACACCATTGGTTCTGGCGTGGCGGATGTTTCGTTTGGCAATGGCAGAACAGCCGGATCTGGTGCACCTGTTCAAGCCCAAAGGTTACGGCGGGTTGGCCGCGATGCTGCTGATCCTGCTGCGGGGCATCGGATTTCGGCTTCCCCCGCTCATGGTTGATAGCGATGACTGGGAGGGGCGGGGCGGGATGAATGACATTCTTCCCTATTCACGTGCCGAACGCTGGGTGTTCGCTTTTCAGGAACAGTGGCTGCTCAGCAGGGCCTTGGCGGTTTCGGTTGCCAGTCGTGGATTGGAGCAAATGGTTCGGGAATTGGGGGTGGTACCGGAAAGCTGCTGTTATCTGCCCAACGGGGTCGGTCAACTGTCCTTTGCTGATGGAGGGCTCATAAGGCGTCG
>JACMKN010000312.1 GCA_014380135.1 Deltaproteobacteria bacterium | reverse complement strand
TTCGCCCACTGGCCATGTATCGTCTGGCTGAAACGTGGTACAAGCTGCAGAAATATCCTCAGGCTCTGGCTGCCTTCCGGGAGGCTGAGAAACTCTGGCCGGCTTATCTCGGCTTCAATCCGGGGATTACATTTTATTATGGGGACAGTATCGCCCGCAACGGGGATTTGGCTCAGGCGCGATCGTTACTGGCAAGTCTTGTCGGCCGACTGGCAGATAAAAAATATGCTCCGGCCCTGCTTGTGCGCCTGGGTGACATCCTGTCGCGCCAGGGTCATGAGCAGGAGGCGCAGGCCATATATCAGAACGTTGCCGAAAACTTCAAGGATACCAAGGCCAATAATATGGCATTGATGCGGCGTGCCGATCAGGGGTTTCTGCAGACGACACCCTGGAATTATCGTCCGTTGAGTGAAGCATATCTGAATGCTTCCAGGCAGAGTAGCGACATCGATATGCGTGAGGAAGCATTGTTCAAGCATGTACTGCTGGAATCGATGCATGCTGACGCCGGCGAGGCATTGCAGCTTGTAATTGCTTTTCAGCGGCAATTTCCGCGGGGGGTGTATGTGGCGGTCACCAGGACAATGCGGGAAGTCCTGGTGGCGGATATTTACCGCCACACGGCCTGGACCAGGGACCCGGCTGCACTGGTGCGCTTTGTTGAAGAACAGCATGATTATTTGTCCGGCTGCGTCGAGCAACCGGGCTTTATTAAGATGGTAACGCGGGCATACAACGAATACGGGCGGCCGATTGAGCTGATTAAATTACTCGATACGCTGGTTGAGCGGCAATGGGCGGCACCGGTTGCAGTTGAGATGTATCATGAAATAGTCGATAATTCCGAACTGATCGGAGATACGGTCCAGTTTGAGCGCGCGATCAAGTCCTTTTTACGCAAATATCCAAAAGATCCGCGAGCGCGTGAAATGACGGAACGCCTTGGATCGCTTTACTTTTTTGCTGACAAGCACCAGTTGGTCAAGGAGACTCTGCTTTGGTTGCTCAACAAGGGCGAGCGGGCTCAGAGGGTTGAGAGCTATTACATGCTTGGAAGATCGCTCTGGTCACTGCAACTTTATCCTCAGGCGGCCAAGTCGATGGATCTGTTTCTTGTAACTCCGGCCAGCCGTGATACACGCCTGTTGCCGGATGCTTATTTTGTGGCAGTCTCCTCGCGGGAGGCTGTCGGAGACCGAAAAGGTGCCTTGAAGTTGCTTGATATTGCTCTAAAGCTGCCCGACAACAAGCGACACGAAGAGTTTATGTATAAGGCTGGTGATATCAATCTGCGTAATGGTAATGTCATCCGCGCACGGGAAATGTTCGAGCAACTGCTTAAAGACGGCAAAGATCCCGACTGGCAGAAGCTTGCCCGGCAGGCGCTTGCTTCCCTTGAAACAAAAACAACTGCCCGCTAGGCTGCTGTAAAATCTCGTCAAAAACCCGACTTTGTCAAGAAAATGACATGAATCTCACCAGGTAATTGCAGCGGAATGACTTCCTGGCCATATTTGTTTCCAGTTGCGGAGATTTGGCCTGTCGCAGGGGAAAGTTCGTGAGCCCTTTAGGACGGCATATTATTTGCACCAAACAACGATCGCAAAGGGGGTTGTCATGCGCATGGATGGCTTGTTTAATTCGACAGTTGATCTGCTCGGAAAAAGTATTGATCTGAGAGCGAAGAATCAGAATCTGATAGCTTCAAACATAGCCAATGTTGAAACTCCCAATTTTGTTCCAAAGTCGCTGGCTTTTGAAGACGAGTTGCAAGGTGCACTCAAAAGCAGCCAGCGCGGTGGTTCAACACCGGCGATCACCCATTCCCGTCATATACAGATTCGCAAATCCGGAGCTGGGGGTGGCTTGCAGTCGGTTTCAGGCAAGGTGATTGAAACTCCGGCCAAGACGCCGGGAAAAGACGGCAACGCAGTGGAGTTGGAGAATGAAATGGGGAAGATGACCGAGAATCAGGTCATGTTCAATGCTTCGGTGCAGATGCTGAGCAAGAAGTTCGAAGGATTGCGGACAGCCATCCGGGAAGGTAAATAAATGGATTTCTTTAATTCGATAAATGTCAGTTCATCGGCTCTTTCGGCAGAGCGGACACGCATGAACCTGATCTCCAGCAACCTGGCCAACGCCAATGCGACAAGAACTCCGGAGGGAGGGCCCTATAAGCGCAAGGATGCCGTTTTTACTGCAACCCCACTGGAGAACCGTTTCAATCGTGCGCTTGATGGAGCGACAGCGCAGCAGGTTCGCCAGGTGGAGGTGTCCCGGATCGTTGAGGACCAGAATCCACCTCGCCTGCAGTATGACCCCGGCCATCCCGATGCCAATCCACAAGGGTACGTGGCTATGCCTAACGTGAACGTGGTAGAGGAAATGGCCGACATGATTGGCGCTACTCGCGCCTATGAAGCAAATGTCACGGCCGTCCAGGCGGCCAAAAGCATGGCCATGAAGACACTTGAAATCGGCAGATAGTCAGAATGCCATCCAAACATAGTTAAACGGGGTAATTTATATGGAAATCAAAGGTATAGAAAGTGGAATGGGTCTTTCCAAGGCGTTTCCGGAACTGGGCAAGGCTGGTTCGCCTTCGACTGCCGAGGGAGCCGGGAAATTTTTCAGCGAACTTGTGTCCAAGGTAAACGATATACAGGTACAGTCTGATAAATCGATTCAGGGTCTGGCAAGTGGGGAGAATAAAAATCTGCATGAGGTAATGATTGCTGTCGAGAAGGCCAGCATCTCGTTCCAGTTTATGTCGCAGGTTCGCAACAAGGCGCTTGAGGCTTATCAGGAAGTCATGAGAATGCAGGTGTAGATCCAAAAGGGTAGCGAACAGGATGTACGACTCGTTGCTACGCAGTAGTTAATTTAATAACGGTTTTACAATTATGCGGGAAGGAAAACGCTTTACGCCAATGCCAGAGGGATTACGCAAACTTACAGAGCCTTTTATGGCTCTTTCTCCGGGCAAACGGATGCTCATCGCCGGGGTAGCCTTGCTATCGGCGGTTGCATTTGCCGTCCTGATATTCGTTGCCAATCGCACCGAATATCGTCCACTTTTTACCAACCTTACCTCTGAAGACGCCGGGGAAATCGTCAAGAAAATGAAGGAAAGCAAGACCCCCTATCAGATTAGCGCTGATGGCAAGGGGATCCTCGTGCCGTCCGACAAGGTTTATGAACTGCGTCTGACATTGGCTTCGGAAGGGATTCCCCAGGGTGGCGGCGTTGGATTTGAAATTTTTGACCGAAAAAATTTCGGTATGACGGAGTTTGTGCAAAAGCTTAATTATCAGCGTGCCCTGCAGGGGGAATTGTCCCGCACCATCGCCCAGTTGACCGGTGTCGAACAGGCCCGTGTACATCTGGTCATACCGGAAAAATCACTCTTTAAGGACAATGATAAGCCCGCCACCGCCTCAATAGTACTCAAGATGAAGTCGAATCGTGCACTACGTGACACCGAGGTGCAAGGTGTCGTTCATCTGGTCTCTTCTTCGATCGAAGGCATGGACCCTGAACATGTGACCGTGCTTGACAGCCGAGGGAAAATCCTAAGCAAAGGCGGCAGCAGTGATCCGACCAGTCGTATGACCTCTGCCATGCAGGAAACGCAGCACACCTATGAAAAAAATGTGGAGGAACGCATACAATCCCTGCTCGATCGAATTGTCGGGGGGGGCAAGTCCGTGGCGCGGGTTACGGCAGCTTTTGATTTCAAACAGGTAGAGCGGGTCGAAGAAAAGTATGACCCGGAGAGCATTGCCGTTCGCAGTGAGCAGCGTACCGAAGAAAAAGGGGCATCGGCAAGCACCAGTGCAGGAGTCCCGGGGGTCCAGACCAACCTCGGACGTACCGCTAACGCTGCCGGAGGCACATCAGGCGGCGGTTCCAAGAATGACGAAACGCTAAATTACGAAGTTAGCCGCTCAACATCCAAGATTATTGAACCGGTAGGTGCTTTGAGCAAGATTTCGGTTGCGGTGCTGGTTGATGGGAAGTATGAAGCGCCTGCTGCTGCCAAAGAGGGCCAGACTGCCAAGGCAAAATACACCCCGCGTTCACCGGATGAGCTGCAAAAGATAGAAACATTAGTGAAAAGCGCAGTTGGTTTTAACCCGGAACGTGGGGACCAGTTGAGTGTGCAGAATATCCCCTTCCAGGATAACGGCGAGTTTGGTGCGGTCGAAACCGCAAACTGGTGGACTAATCCGTTTTTCATCTCCCTTTCAAAAAACCTGATGATCGGAGTTGGATTTCTGGCGTTGATCATGTTTGTCATTCGTCCTCTCCTGGCATCATTGAGGGTCGGCAGCCGGACCGCGAGCCTTGAAAGCTTTGAGCCACTCGGCGAAGGTGGAGAACAGCTTACCACCCATGAACGCGTACAACTTGCCACGCAGATGGCAGAACAGCAGAGTTTGATCGAACAAGCCAAAAAAGATCCTTACCAGGTAGCCCAGATATTACAAAACTGGGTTGGCGAAGACAAATAGCCGTAGCTGCACGGAGGACATCTTTATTAAACTTTACACAGGGATATTATGACAGGTTCAGAAAAGGCCGCCATACTTCTGCTTTACCTTGGCAATGACGTTACCGCCAAGGTATTTGAGCATCTGGATGATACCGAGATTAAAAAAATCAGCAAGAGCATGGGGCAGTTGGGGCATGTGACCCGCAACACAATCATGGAGGTTGTAGCAACTTTTACCGAGGTCATCAACCCCGAGTCAGGCATATTTTCCCAGGGAGACGAATTTGTTCTGAAAATCCTCGAAAAGGCGCTCGGGCTGGAAAAGGCCCAGATGCTGATGGATGAGCTCCAAGCCTCAAGTTATGGAGATCTGGTCGATATTCTTGCCAATATGGACTCCAAAACCATCGCCAATTTCTTGTCTCAGGAACACCCGCAGACCATTGCAGTTATTCTGGCAAAACTTAAATCCAAGCAGACCAGTGAGATCATAAGTCTTTTGCCGCAGGAGTTGCAGGCCGAAGTCGTTCTGCGTATTGCCGATGTCGAGCAGGTTTCACCCGAAATTCTGAAAGAAATCGATGAAGTCCTCAAGCGTGAGATCAATTCGATGGGCGGCACGCAGCGCTATAAGGTGGGCGGTATAGATAAGGTCGTAGATATGTTCAACCACTTCGACCGCAGCAAGGAGAAGCAGATCCTTGACAAACTTGACGTGTTGAGCCCGCCTTTGTCGGAGATCATTCGCAAGCACCTCTTCACATTTGAGGACGTTTTCGCACTGGATGATCGCAGTATCCAGTCTGTCATGCGCGAAGTTTCCAATGACACTTTAACGCTGGCCATGAAGACATCTCCGGATGAAGTGAAGGATAAAATCTTCAAAAATATTTCCAGTCGGGCCGCCGAGATGATCAAGGAGGACCTTGAGGTTATGGGTCCGGTCCGTCTCTCCGATGTTGAAAAGGCCCAGGGTGAAATCATCAAGATCGTACGCAAGATGGAAGAGGAAGGTAAAATCGTACTAGCCGGGCGGGGAAGCGAAGATGTCCTCGTCTAGAATCATCAAATCGGCACAGAACGGTGGTTCCGTTATTTCTGACTTCTGCTTCAGACCGATCGGCCAGCCGCCCGCAGCCGCTTCCGCTCCGCCGGAATCCGGTGGTTTTGTTCAAATGGATATATATACCGGTGTTGACCTGCAGCGGCGGAATGACCCGCAACCGGAACAAGCTGAAGACGTTGGCCCTCCTGTCATAGAAATATCCGAAGAGGACCTGAAGCAGAAAATAAATGATTCGTTCAATGCCGGCCTGCAGGAAGGCAAAAACCTGACGGAACGTGGCCTTGTAAATGTTTTCAGGGCCTTGCGGGCAGCCAGCGAGACGATCCGCAATTTACGGGAGAAAGTATTGCGCGAGTCGGAGGACGAACTGATCAACCTGGTCATGCTTGTGGCGCGCAAGGTCATCATCCGTGAGGTTTCCCAGGATCGCAGCATATTGGCCGGCGTAGTCAAAAATGCACTGGACGGGTTGTCAGCACGTGAAGAGGTGATTGTCCGGCTCAACCCTGACGACTATGCATTGGTAACCTCCGGACGGGAAGAATGTCTGCAAAAAGAGTTGATCAGTGAACGCTTGCAGCTGAAAGCAGACCCGATGGTGGCGGCCGGTTCCTGTCAGATCGATACTGACATGGGAACCATAGATGCAGGTCTCAATGCCCAATTGGAAGCTATATACCTCAAACTGCTCGAGGAGCGCTCCATCTCTTCGGCTGTGAACGATTAACGCTTGGAAAAGCAAATATGTCGGCTCCAACCCTGAATCTCAAAAAATACCGCACGGCAATTGAAACGTCCAAAGCGATCAGGCTACATGGCAAGGTCACCCAGGTTGTTGGTTTGGTCATCGAAGGTTATTGCCCGGATACATCAGTTGGGGCTATCTGTGAGATAAAACCGCTGGTGGGTGAGCCGATACCGGCAGAGGTGGTCGGATTCCGCAACAACAAAACTCTCTTGATGCCGCTTGGGGAACTGAGGGGTGTTGGGCTCGACAGTCTGATTTCTGTAAAACGTGATAACGCGTCCCTGGGGGTCGGTCCGCTCATGTTGGGCCGCGTTATCGACGGCCTGGGCAACCCGATTGACGACAAGGGGCCAATCAGGGTCGAGGAAGAATATCCGATCTATGCCCTGCCGGTGAATCCGATGACGCGCCCCCCCATTAGAAAGCCACTTGATTTGGGAATCCGGAGCATCAACGGCCTTCTAACCTGCGGACAGGGACAACGTATTGGCATCATGGCCGGTTCCGGTGTTGGAAAATCAACCTTGCTGGGTATGATAGCCCGTTATACCGAAGCGGATGTAAACGTCATCGCTTTGATCGGTGAGCGTGGTCGTGAACTGCGCGAGTTTATTGAAAAGGATCTGCAAGAGCAGGGGCTTCAGAAATCAGTGGTGGTGGTGGCAACTTCTGATCAACCTCCGCTGGTACGAATGCGCGGAGCCTATATTGCGACCACTATTGCGGAATATTTTCAAAAGCAGGGCAAAAAAGTATTGCTGATGATGGATTCGGCCACCCGTTTTGCGATGGCCATGCGTGAGGTTGGCCTTGCGATTGGTGAACCGCCCACCACAAAAGGGTATACCCCCTCCGTGTTTGCGGCTCTTCCGAAACTGCTGGAGCGTACCGGTAATTTTCAGGAAGGTAGCATAACAGCTCTCTATACGGTACTGGTAGAAGGGGATGATTTCAACGAGCCGATCTCGGATGCCATGCGAAGCATACTGGATGGACATATTGTGCTGTCGCGGGAGCTGGCGGCCCGTTCAATCTATCCTCCGATTGATGTCATGGCCAGCGCCAGCCGGGTCATGACCGATGTAACCACTCGGGAACACCAGGAACTGGCATCAAAATTCAAGCAGGCTCTGGCAACCTATCATCAGTCGGAAGACCTGATAAATATTGGAGCCTACAAGGCCGGCAGTAATCCCGGTATAGATTATGCTGTGTCCCATCATGCTGATATGCAATCCTACCTTAAACAATCGGTTCATGACCCGGTAATGTTGGATGATGCGGTCAAGGGTCTCAAGACCCTATTTGATGCATAATCGGGTTGAGTCGTGGGAGTAAGGCTGTTATGAACGGTAACGCATTCAAATTACAGCAGGTTCTGGTTTACAGGAATGAAATGCAAAAGCTCTGCAAGCAGGAATTTGCATCTGCCAAGCAGGGATTTGAAACGGCACATGATGAACTCCTCCGCGAAGTTGAGCGCGTCAGAGAGTTGACTCAGGAGTTTTGTAACCGGCAGCAGCATCTTGACTGTATTGATGAAATGAGGATGTATTCCGATTTTTTTGCACGTAAACGTGAAGAGATCAAAGACCAGAAAGAGCGGGTCTATCATCTTGATCTGGTATTGAGTGACCGGCGCGAAGAACTGCTGGAAGCTACTAAAGACAAGAAGGTGCTTGAATCCCTCAAGCAAAAAAAGGCCATGGAGTTCAGGAAGGAAATGATTCAGAAAGAGCGCAACTTTCTGGATGAGATTTCTGTCCAAAAAAAGGTTGAATCCAAGTGAATCGTACTAGAGTCATTTTGTTGACGTTGTTATTTGTGTCCGGATGCTCTTTGATCATGCTAAAGCAATCGCTAGTATTGGCAAGCTCTGCTGTACAGGGCGATTCGACATCGAAAGCTCCTGCAGACGTTGCCAGGGATGCTTCGCTTGCCAACCAGCAGCCGGTTAGCGCATCACGTGCGGCGAGGGAAGAAAAAATACTTCAGGATGCCCGGCGTCAGCAATTGGCCGAGAAGGAAGCTGCCTTTGCAGCCAAGGAACAGGAACTGAAAAAACTGAGCATAAAGCTGGAGGCTCAGGTCAAGGCTTTGGAGGAAAACAAAAAACGGATCGACGACAGACTCAAGATCCAAACGGATGATAAGAAGAAAAAACAGGATGACAAGATGCAGAAGATGGTCAAACTTTTCAAGGCCATGCGCGGTGAGCAGGCCGGCAAGATGATCGATACTCTGCACGAGGACCAGGCAATGTCTCTGTTGAGCCGACTGGACACAAAGACTGTGGCAAAACTGGCGCCTTTTATCAGCCAGCCGCGGATTCTAAAGTGGGTGTCAGATAATCTGCAGGGGAATTGATTTCGATTTTATGGACAACAGTACTGTCCAACCCATAAAAAATTCATACAGAAAGGAGGTGAAAAACTAATGAATACAGGACAGATTGTTATGAGTATGATGCAAAGCTCGACAAAGCCTGTTCTTCCTGATGCTATTTTGATAGGAGTGAATCAGGATGGGGAACAGAAACAGGTTGATGTGGGTTTTGCCGACCTGTTGGGTGTGATTGAAGCGCAGACAAAGGCTATGGCTGCCGTTGATGCTGATCCGGCAGGAGTTTCTTTTCTGTCAGAGAAAACGGGATTGCCTACGGAGTTTCCCGCCTTGAGTACGGCTTCAGAACTCATGGCTGCTTTGCAGGCCGATGCACACCCTTCTCAGGTACAGGGTGAAACAGCTGCACCTGAATCAGAGCCTGTCGCTGTGTCTGGCGACGAAGACTCTATTACAGATGAAGTCCAGAATAGTTTGGAGATGAATGCTGCCGTGGCACAGATGGTTTTAGCGGCTTATGCACAACCGGCAAGAATGCCGATCGTCAATATCCCATCCGGTCATGAAGTTGACGCAGCACAGAACGTACCAGCAGCAGCACCGTCCATCAACTTGGTGTCTGACAGAGAGGCTTTCCAGCCCGTTGAAGGATCTTTACTGTCACGAGCAACACGATCTGATCAGCAGTTGTCGCAACCGGCAACACCAGCAACTGTTGAAGCAGCGACAGAAGTTGTCGAAACACCAGTACGGTCACAACCAACAACGGTTTTGTCACCAGCAATCGTTCTGAAGCCGGAGCTGAAACAATCGGCGGAACAGATTCAGACCGCCCAGCTTATAACCGTAGAGACCTCTGAACTAAACATGTCATCGCCTCCCCAACAGACCGGCAGAATGCCGGACGTCAATACCTCGTCCAGTCATGAAATTGACACGGTACAGAACGTATCAGCAACCCCCAAAGCTGAACAACCGTCTGTTACATCGGCAACTGCAGCAAAGACTCAGGTTGTCGAACCGGTACAATCAATACCACAGTCGATTACTCCACAACCGATAGCAGAAAAAAAGGTAAATCCTGTTTCTGAACAGCAGCAGTCTCGTCAGTCAGCGCCGACCATAAACTCGGCACCTGGCAGAGAGGCTTTCCAACCTGCTGACGGATCTTTACCGCCATCAGCAGAACGTCCGGAGTTCGGCAGAACGCCGGCCGCAGTAATGCAAGCAAATCCGGAAGCTGACTTAATCCAGAAAAAACAGCCTGAAATTGCCATGGCAGGAACGGCAACAGAAACCCCGGTGTTGCAACCTGAAACAATCAGTTTGGTTAAGGGCGCAGCGGATAACCGCTCCGCATCGCTGCAACAGGCGGTTCGTAATGCGCCAGCCCAGCTTGTATCTGACGCGCGTAGTGAGAACATCAGGCCTTTGTCTGTTACAAATGAGAATATGGTTTCACGGCAGAATATTGTTCCGGCCGGCGAAGATGCACTAACTCCGGATGATTCAATGTACAGCGGTCAGGATCAAGCCTGGTCTGGTCAAACATCAGACAACCAGATGGCAACACCGATGGTTCATGCTCAATCAAAATCGGAGCATCAAACCGTTGGGTCAGTTCAAAACCCCAGGATTAATGCGGAGCAGCCCAGACAGGATCTTCCAGAGCAGGTTGCACATCAGATCAGGGAACGCCTGAGCCAGCATGAAGTAAAACCGGGGAATCAGCAAATTACACTGACATTGTCACCGGAAAATCTGGGTGAGCTGAAAATGAATCTGAATCTTCAGGGACAACGATTGTCGGTTGAAATTGTGACCGAGAATCGCGCGGTACGGGATGCAATTCTGCAGCATTCCGATTCACTCAAGGAGTCATTGGCCCGCCAGAATATATCGGTGGAATCCTTTGATGTCACTACAGGTGGAAAAGGCTCGGGAAACCAGGGACAGAACCAGAACGCCTGGCGTGAACTGGCTAAACAGCAACAAAACTGGGCCACTCCGCATGGCTATAACACCGC
>JACMKN010000311.1 GCA_014380135.1 Deltaproteobacteria bacterium | reverse complement strand
GCAGCAGCACAATCTCCATTGAAAGCCCGCCGGCGCCGGGACGCAGCATGACCTGCAGGCGGCTGTCCGGTTCCACGATTTCGGCGGCGGCATTTTCACCGGCCACGTCGGAATGGATGGTGACGTGCGGAGAAACCGCCGCAATGGCGGCCATGACCTGCGCCTCGCCGCTGGCGGGCACCAGCAGCTTGTCGCCGATAATGCCGGCGATGCGCCGCTGATCGGCGGTCGGCTCGAACAACAGCAGCCTGCCGCTCCCTTCCCAACGGAAAAAGGCGTTGTTCTCGCTGTTTATGGCAGGGCTCAGCTTGATAGAGAGCTTGCCCTTCTCCCGCTTTACCTGCAGCGCAAATTCCCCCATGGCCACGCTGATCTGCTCGTCATGCTGCAGGGCGTTAAAAACCAGCGGGTGCCCGGCCATGGCCCGGATGGCCGGCACAGTGTCGAACTCGTAGAATTCTTTGCCGTAATAGCCGTAGCCGCGGCTTATTTTGATGCAGGCCACGATCTCCCGATCCTGGGGAGAAAGAAAATCCAGCTTTACCCCCTCCTCTTTCAGGCGTTTCAAGGCCGCGTTGCGACCGGCGCTCCAGCCCCGGGCGGTCTGTTTCTGCTCGATCGGCTGGATATCGACGTAGCTCTCGTTACCGGACAGCATCCAGATGATACGGGTCGCCTTTGGCGCAACCTCTTTTCCGGATGCCGGAGCGCTGCCACCCAGGGACATCAGCGCCCTGAGCGAGCGCTCCCAGTTATCGGCGCTCTCGCCCCGTCCGCTGATGCTGACGATCCCCTCACTCTGAAACAGTTTTTCAGCCTCGGTGGCCTGATCTTTCCTTTTGGGATCAATCCGGGCCGTAAGCGTAGCCGCCTCCGCCGCCAGCCAGCCGTAACCGGCGGCCGTCGCACCGGATTGGATCTGTTCCAACGCCTTCAAGTGCGGCGTCGCTGCTATTTTCGGCATCCAGTGTCCAACCAGCGAATGAAAAAGCTGCGAAAGCGGACCCAGCTTCTGCTCTCGGTTACAGGCCTGTTCTAGTTCATGTTTGGCGCGGTTTTTTCCCAGTTTGACCTCGGCGTACTGGTAAAGCATCCAGATCGCGAACTGCTGGGGGAAATTGCGTTGCTTTATTGCCCATTCGCCCAGTTCCACGGCACTCTGCAGCTGCTGCGGCAGGCCGCTGCGAACCAGCGCCAGCAGATAGAACAGGCCGGACAGATCCCGGAAAAAGACCTTGCGTTTGCCGGTCTCCTTTTTGATGACAGCCAGTCCTTTCTCAAAGAGGGTGATGGCGTGCTCATCATCCCCCTCCAGCACAGCCAGCCAGCCGCGCAGTTCATCCAGCGGCACGGTCTCGCTGTTCTTAATGATAAAGGCCGCTTTTCTGATATCCCCCCGCAGCAGCAGTTGCGTCAGGTAGAGTCTCAACGTATCGACAGACCGTTCCTGGCGGCTGTCAATGAGCTGTTCCAGCAGTCCGAAGGCGGAGTCGGCCGGTTGCAGTTGCACCAGTGAGTGATCCAGATGAAAGGTGATGATCGCGGTCTGGACTGTTTCCGGCATCTCCTTTATCCATTCCACATCCAGCGGTTCGGGGCAGAACAGTGAAAAGGGGTGATTCTGGGCGAAGTCGCCCGGATAGCTGGTTGAGCAGACCGTCAGCAGCCTGGAAACATCAACGTGCCTGCCGCGGTACAGGGCGATGCGCAGGTCCTGCAGGCAGTGCGCGTAAGTTCGATAGTAGTCTGTGCCCCAGGAATCCCGCGGCGCAACAACCTCCTGAACCGCTTTGGCATAATTCTCAAAAAGCCCCGCCTTCTGGGCCTGACGCGTCAGAAAGTGGGACAAAAGCGGATTGCAGCGGTAGCTGCCGCCGGCCTCAAACGCCAGATTGAAGCCGACCAGTTTATCCATCAGCGGCAGCAGTTCGGACGGATTCATCAGCTTTCCGCTGGCGCACTTTATCCCGGCCTTCTGCAGGCACTGGGCCAGGGGGCTGCGGGCCACCGGGGCGTACATGATCGCCAGCAGGGTCAGTGCGTTGTGCTCTTCCGGATGGAGGGTGATGACCTTGTCAAGCAGCAGGGTCAGGTTGTCGGATTGGGTGGTAGTCATGGCAAACCTTCGGATGGGAAATGGTCTGGAAAACGAGGCGGCCATGATAGCAGTAAGCGGCTGCGACCACAATCCTGCTTTATGCCTGGTACTGCCCGGACATATGGAAACAGCGCTACACGCACACAGGATAAATAACCAGTTGGCAAAAAAAATCCTGAAAACTGTCCAACTTATTATTGCTTGCCTCCTTTGTTGCTGTCCTCCGGATCTGTGATATGTTAAATCAGCAAGCAAAGCACTTGTTGCGCCTTTCCTCAAACCAGAACACCAAGGACGGAAAATGCGATGTCTACTGATTGTAACAGCTCTATCGGCAGTCCTGATCGCCGCCTGCGCAACTAATCCGCTGCCACCGGTTGCAATAAAAATTCCGACCAGACCGATCAGCTATCTTCAGGAGGTAAAACCCCTGCTTGAAAAGCGGTGCACAGTCTGCCACTCCTGCTACAACTCACCATGCCAGCTCAAACTCGACTCTTTTGAAGGGGGCGACCGTGGCGCCACCAAAAAGTCTATCTACAATACCACCCGGCTGAAAACCATGGAGCCGACGCGGCTCTTCACCGATGCAAAGACAACCGCAGAGTGGCGGAAGAAAGAGTTCTTCAGCGTCACAGAAAGTACCGTTGCCGATGGATTCAATGATTCGATTATGATTCAGCTTCTTTCACACAAGATGAAAAATCCGAAGAGCAGGGGGGAGTACAAACCTGAGGTGGATGATCTTGCCTGTTCCGAGGACAGGAGCGCGGTGGCTGGCTATCTGGAGAAACATCCGAATGGAGGGATGCCGTTTGGATTTCCTCCGCTGAAGCAGGATGAGTTCGATCTTGTCGCCGGTTGGCTCTACCAGGGTGCAAAGGGGCCGTCTGTCTCGGAACAGGACCTTCTTGAGACTCCGAAAGCGGCGGATGTTGTTGAAATCGAAAAGTGGGAGACTTTTTTCAATCAGGAAGATCCCAAACATGTGATGACCGCCCGTTACCTCTACGAGCATCTCTTTCTGGCGCATATAAAATTCGGTACTCCAACCCTTGAGTATTTCGAACTTGTCCGGTCACGAACACCCCCCGGCAATCCGCTTGACCTGATCCCGTCCGTCCGCCCGTTCGACGATCCCGGAGTGTCCCGGTTCTACTATCGCTTCAGAAAGATTCATTCAACCATCGTGCAGAAGACACATATGGTTTATGAGCTAGATGATGCAAGAATGGGCAGATATAAGGAACTTTTCATCCAGCCACAGTGGCTGCAGCAACCGCATCTGGTCGGCTATGACCCGAAATTGAGCGCCAATCCGTTCCTGGCGTTCGAGCAGATACCGCCACGATCACGCTACCAGTTCCTTCTTGACAGTTCACAATACGTTATAATGACTTTCATCCATGGCCCTGTCTGCAAGGGGCAGATTGCTCTGAATGTAATTGATGATCACTTCTGGGCCATGTTCCTTGATCCGGATCATGATCTCTCCATCCGCTACCCCGGTTTTCTGAAGCTTCACAGCGAAAGACTCACCATGCCAATCGAAAAGGGGAGCGACCTCGAACAATTTTCAGCCGTTAAAAACAGTCATAAAAAACGGGTAATCGATTTTTACACTGCCCGGCAGGAATACTACACGGCACTCAACTACGGTGGTCTCGGCTACGATTCGATATGGAAGGGGAATTCTGCCTCTGATGCCCCGCTCCTTACGGTTTACCGGCATTTTGACAGTGCCTCGGTCCATAAAGGAGCACTCGGCAATCTGCCGAAAACGCTCTGGGTGATTGATTATCCTCTGTTCGAGCGGATATACTATTCGCTGGTAGCCGGCTTCGACATCTACGGGACGATGGGGCATCAACTGGCCATTCGCCTTTATATGGACAGGCTGAGGATCGAGGGAGAGAGCTACTTCCTCGACTTTCTCCCGCCGGAAAAGCGGAAAGAGATCATGCAATCGTGGTACGTGGATACCGACCTGGAAAAGTTACACTTTGCGCCCTCCGCTCTCCCCTCCGGAATAAGTTATCAAACGAAAGACCCCAAGCGCGAATTTGTCGAACACCTGATAAAGAATGAATTCAACGGAGCGGAGATAAAATTTGACACTGCCAACTATCTGCAGGCAGGAGAGGACTACCCGGCGCTTCCTCTAAAATATGAGACTTTCGATGATTACTTGAGAGGCTTCAGAGCTGTCACAAAACCTGGTATGCCATTTGTCGCACTGGTGAATGGTAACAATTCAAATCTCGCTTACATGAGAGTTCGGGTCAAGGAGGGGAAAGATGTAGTTGCATCGCTTGTTGTCAACCGCTGGCATGATAGTGTGGCATTCATGTTGGGAGAGGAAAAACAGCTGAACTCGAACAAGGACAGCGTAGAGTTCATCAAAGGGATGATCGGTTCTTATCCGAACATGTTTTTTGATATGAAGCAGGAGGATATTCCCGATTTTCTCAATCTTGTCGCCAATTTCGATGCAAGTGAAAAGGACTTGGCGCGGTTTTCCAAATACGGAATCAACAGGTCTGACGACAGGTTCTGGGACACCTACGACTGGTTCCAGAAACGTTTCAATGAGGATGAGCCGGTACGCGGGGGGCTGCTGGATCTGAACAGGTATTATTACAATGCTGAATAAACTTACAACACACCGGGAGGTTCACATGAAAAAAACAATTCTGACACTGCTCGTCCTGGCCGGCTGTGCCGGTATGGCGCAGGCGCAGGAGACGCTGAAGGTAACCATGAATCTGGCGACGGCTGGCGGTATCGGCAAATCCGTCGGCACGGTCACGGCGTCACAGACGTCTTATGGGGTTGTTTTAACCCCTGTCCTGAGCGGACTGCCGCCCGGCGTGCATGGTTTTCATGTTCACCAGAATCCGGCCTGTACCCCCGGGGAACAGGACGGCAAGCTGGTTCCGGCACTCGCGGCGGGTGGTCATTATGACCCTGCCAAGACCGGTAAACACGAAGGTCCCTATGGTGCCGGGCATCTGGGGGACCTGCCGGCCATTTTTGTGACCCAGGAAGGCACGGCAACCTATCCGCTGCTGGCGCCGCGACTCAAGCTTTCCGATCTGAAAGGCCGCTCGCTGATGATCCACGCCGGAGGAGACAATCATTCCGACCATCCCCAGAAACTGGGCGGCGGCGGGGCCCGGGTTGCCTGTGGTGTCATCGCTCCCGACAGATCGGGAGTAAAACAATGAATCCGCAAATAGAGATTATTCAGGCCGACATCACGACACTGAAGGTGGATGCGATTGTCAATGCCGCCAACAATACACTGCTGGGGGGCGGCGGTGTTGACGGCGCCATCCATCGCGCCGCCGGGCCGCAGCTGCTGCAGGAATGCGCCGGGCTGGGGGGCTGCGAAACCGGCGACGCCAAAATCACAAAGGGTTATAAACTGCCGGCCGGATACGTAATACACACGGTTGGGCCGGTCTGGCACGGTGGCGACGAGGGCGAGCCGGCGCTGCTGGCATCGGCCTACTGTCGCTGTTTTGAAGTGGCTCGTCAGCATGGCCTCAAGAGCATCGCCTTTCCCGCCATCAGCGCCGGTGTCTACGGCTATCCGATGCGCGAGGCCGCCGTGGTTGCCCTGACGGCCGCCCTGGCGGCTATCAAGGAAAATCCCGGACTGGAGCGG
>JACMKN010000310.1 GCA_014380135.1 Deltaproteobacteria bacterium | reverse complement strand
GTTATAAACCAGCGCCCCGCGAAAGGCCGGTTTAGCCCCCCAGGAGATGCGGCCGTTAGCGTCTCCGACCGGAATAGTGTTGGCTGCGGGGGTTGGGTTGGCGTGGTATGTATCCACGGTGTCTACATCCATCGGCAGTGCCGCCCAGGCCGAGCCGGTCCAATACTCCTTCCGCTTCAGGGCCGAATTGTAGCGGACCTGATCCACGAAGTCCCCTATGGTCTGATCCTTGAACAGCTTGCCGACTGCGGTCAATTGTGTGTTGAGCATCGTAATCAATGTCGATTTTGCTGTTGTCAGCGAAAAATTTCCGAATGCCATAAATCCCCCTAGATGTATCTAATTGAGACGGTAACGCCGTTGACGGCTACCCGTGTGCCTGGTTTATTCCAGGCCAAAATTTTGAACGCTGTCTGATTAGGTACATCCGCCAGGTTGACACGGACCTGGATCGGATCGTTGGTGGCGTTATTGGTAAAGGGTGCTTCCGCCGTGATGCCGACAACATCCACCAGACCGGTTATTCCGAGCGATGCGAATGTGACCTGGGTTCCGTCCCCGGTGGTATCGGTCACGTTGATATTGTTGCTGACATAGGTTTTCTGCTTTACATCCAATTTCACATTGATCTGTTGGATTGAAACCAGGCCGCCGTCGCTGGTGGCGGCCGACAGTCGATATTTGACATAACGGAACGATGAGGCGGTTGCCTCATAGACCGCGCCCAGGGATGTATAAGCGCTGCCGTCCGTGGACACCAGTATTTCGGGGGTAAAAGTTACCGTCCCGGCCAGGGCCAGGCGGGTGATGCCCAGAGTCAATTTGCTATTTGGTATCAGGGCGCCGTAATCGATCACGCGCTCGATCAGCGCCGTGGCCGGTGCCGGTTGGGCATAGAGGGTGTAACCGTCATCGATCTGATCCTGCAATGTGTCCCAGGGTTCCAGGGTGGTGTCGGGATTGTTTATAAAGTCATTGTCCCATGTGATGGTGAGGTTGACCGGCAGCAGGATCTGTTCATTTTCAACAATCGCATTGGTCAGGGTACAGGCCGAAAAAACAAGATTCTGGTCGTTGATCAAAACGTAATCGGGTGGTTGGTTGACCGCCGCGTATACCCCGGTTTCAGGCGACATCAGTCCGGCGACATCCACCACGCGCACCCAGTATTTATACGTTCCTCCCAGAGATTCCGAGAGCAGGTCAAACGTGCCATATTTGCGGCCGATCAATACAGCAGATGCAAAGGTGCTGCCTTTCCACAATTCGTAATAGTCGATCGGGAAGCTGCCAACCGAGCCGACCGTCCAGTGCAGCTCGACAATGTTGTCAATCACGTGCTGGGTCAGCCCGGTAACCGGGCCGGGAGCGGCGATGGTGTAGGTCAGGGCGGCCGCGCTGGTCGAATAATGGCCGGTGGTATCGATAGCCTTGATCAGCAGCTGGATGTTTCCGGAAGTGGTCGGCGTCCAGTTATAGGACGTGCCCGCGTAGTTCCTGACCAGGATGGTATTGCCGCTACCGTTCCAGACCGTGCCCAGCTGCAGCTCGTATCCGGCGATATCCAGATCGCTGTTGGCCGACCAATAGATCCGCATCTGACCGCGGGTCAGTTCGGCCGAAAGTCCGGTAACAGCGGCCGGAGGTGCGGTCTTGCCCAGCAAGGTGAAGGAGGCCTCGACGGGGTTGCTCTTGGCCGGCAGGGAGTTAACCGCCGTGATGCGGTAGCGGTTCAGGCCCGGTACCGTGTCCCAATCTATATAGGTAGCATTCGGGGTGATGCCGGCCGAGTGCCAGGCGCTATCCAGCGGCCCCCATTTTTCGACATCGAAATGGGTGATCTGCGGGGCGGCGCCGGACCAGCTGATCAAGGCACGGCTCTTAATCACACCGGGGACGTTGGTGGCGTACAGTTCCTCGCTGCAGGTGATTCCGGAGGGGGCGGCTACCACCCAGGGCGTGGGCAGGTTGGTCAGCGGCACCGCCGCCAGTTCGATCACTTCCCCGATATCCCAGCCATAGATTGCCAGATCCTCTTCGCCCAGGGTCAACTTGACGCCGCCCGTGCCCGAGAAATCCCAATCCAGAACCCGGAACAGCTTCTGAGCCCAGCCCAGCAGGCTGTTGTTGACATATACCAGTTGATAGGGAGTGAGCTTGAAAGCTTTCAGGTTGCAGGGATAATCGACTACCAGCCCCCGGCGGCTCTTCTCCAGGATGATCTTGGCCAGGCGCTGGGCCATGGAGGAATAGATCGTGAAATTGAGGGTCAGATCCTGTGCCAGCTCCTCGTTGCCATCCTCGACGATGTAGGCGGCGCTGGTCATGGGCGGGAAACCCTTGCTGGCCCAGTGGTCGCCGGGATCGACAAAGGTGCCCTTGATGGTGTTGATCTTTTCGCCCTTGTTGGCGCCCAGTTTGAAGCTGATGCCGCCGTTCAGCCAGCTTTCATCCAGGGTCGGGATACCGGCCAGGCTGTCGGCGGCCCCGGCGAAGAGCTGCCATTTGCCCTGAAAATAGAGAGCCGTGCCGGACATGGACTGCAGCAGGGCGTCCAGGATCTTCTTGGGGGTGCTGTCGATATTGAACGTACCGTTGCAGGAATAACGCCGGATCAGGTTGGTTCCGGCCGCGTTGTCATAGACCATCTCGTCGCAGATATTGGCGGCGGCGATGATGCTGGCATCGTCAATCTCGCCCGCTTCGCAGCCCATGCCGCCCAGCTCTTCCGGCAGCAGCATGTAATCCCGGATGCAGAGGGCCGGATTCGAACTGTAGAGGGTGGTCCCGGTGCGCGGATCGTAGACATACTTGCCGGAGACCTCGATTTTTACGACCGGCAGACCGCTGGAAAAATTCACCTCGTCATAGGTCAGCCGCAGGTAGACATAGGCGCAGCCCAGCAGCTTGTGATCTAAAGTCCATTTCGCCCCGGACGCCACAACCAGATTAAAGTAGGCCTCTGTTTGGGTGCCATCGAACAATTGATAGGTGACCGAGTCGCCAAAATCGGCGACGGGCCGATCGTCCAGCGTCAGACCTCCCATGGAATTGAGCGGGCAGGCCGCCAGGAGCACGATCAGGTGCAGGTACTGACTCTGGTCGCCGGTGGATTCGGCGTAGGCCAGCTGGCCCGACAGCCGGGTCCAGCCATAAACCATGCGGCGGGCGGTCAGGGCCGAGTTAGTCATGGTCTCCCGGTCGCGGCGCATGTCGGCCACCAGCAGGTGTTTCAGTTTGGACCAGTCCGACTTGATGTCGGCGCCCAGGTTGCCCCACTCCCAGGGTTGGGTCAGGGTGGCCGGCCCCTTGATGTCCAGGGCCGTGCCGATCGGGTCGGCAATCCAATCCTCGCAACCCATCAGAGCACCTTCAGATAGGCGCTTTCAAAAGCGCTGTAGCCGCAATGTTGATACAGCCGGCCGCTGCGGGCGGCGTCCCCGGCGATGCTGGAGGCGTTGAAAGTGGCGAAGGCGCAGCCCTTGATCCTGGCCAGCTTCTCGGCGGCGTGGATCAGCTTCAGCCCGCCGCCCCTGGCCGAGGGCGAGACGAAAAAGGTGCACTCGTTGGCGATCAGGCCGGGACCGACGTGATTGAGACGATAGGTCATGCCCAGCGAGCCGCGCACGCTCCCGACCGCGTCGACAAGGATCAGCACATCGCCGTCGCTGCGATGCTTGAGGTTGCGCATCGTATTGAGCCAGATATTTACCTCCAGCGGCAGGCCGTAATCCAGGCCATGCGCCAGGCTTTTCCATTCATTGCCCAGCTCCCGCAGCATTTCCACGTCATCGTTATGATCCAGCACCATGATTTCCATATTAATCCCTCGGGTCCGGCAGAAAGGCCGCCTTTGGCCAGATGATCTTCTTTGTTGACAGCTGCGGGATGTACTCCATGCCCCGGTCGCCGGGATACAGCTTCTGCTGATCGGCATCGCTGTAACGCAGCACGCGCGAGCGCTCCCAGTCCGACAGCCGCGAGCGGACATTGACGCTGAAACTGGCGCTCTTGCCGATGTTGCCGCTGATGGCATCCAGCTTGCCGTAAAACAGCAGCACGATCTTGTTCGGGTCGAAAACCCCGGCCGCATCCACCACGGCGCAATACACCCAGCATTTGCGCCCCAGATACGGTTCGGTCAAGGCCAGGGCCACGATCTCGGGCTTGATGCCGGAGATCGTGATTGTGATCCCGGAGGCCTTGACGCCCGGTTCCTCCTTGATGGAGGAGATCGATCCCAGTGCCCCAGAGGCGATGTAGTTGATCGCGGCATAGCTGATATCGCGGTAGCCGCTATTCCAGGCCACGACGCCGGCGTCGAAGTCGATCCGTACCAGGTAGACCAGATGCACCAGCGGTTGGATCAGGGCCGTATCCAGGGCGACGCTCAGGGTTCTCATATATCCAGCGCCTCCAGGCAGGCCAGCGTAAAGGCGCAGATGCGCGGTCCGGAGATGTCCATGCCGCCTTGGTTGTCATCGGCCGGCATCATGATGCAGCAGGGATTGCTGACCAGGATGGCCGAACTGTGGGCGGGCGAGTTGCGCAGGGGCGGCGTGAATTGCAGGGTGGACAAGCCGGTACCGTTGGAGACGGCCTTGACGACGATCTGTTTCAGTTCAATACCGATTTGAAAATAATCGCCAACCGCCAGCAGCTCGGTCTGGTTGGGACTCCAGCCGTAGGTCAGCAGCGTGTCGCCGGTCTGGCCGGCGCCGTTGACGAAGCCGCTGCCGGTGGCGCTGCCCAGCGGTGTGCCGCAACCGGGCGGGGAGAGGTAGAAGCGTCCGGAGCGGCCGCGCAACCGGTTTGAGAAGGCCGAAAACAAGCGCGCGTCCCGCCCCAGCAGGTCGTTGACCGACAGCTGCGCCGCCCAGCGGTCACCCGGCAGAATCAGCGATTGGGATGAGCCGTTCAGTTCCGACTCGAATAGTTGCGTCCGTGGAATCAGCGACCAGTGGGCCTGGGCGATCGCAACGGCCGGGAAGGTCAGCACCGCCATTACATCCTCCCCACGGCGGCCGACAACGAGCCGCCGCTGTTGATGGCCCGCCCCACGGCTGTGACGGTATGCTGGGTGATGGCCGGGACGGCCTTCATGATCTCGGCCCGCACCGTATCGGCCACGCCGGTGGATATCTGATAGACGTTGGTGACGCGAACTGATTGTCTCTGACCGCCCAGGGCGCTGTTGGGTGTCACTGTGCCGCCCTGGCCGCCCATGGTCAGCAGTTCCGGACCGCGCTCGCCCACCAGGTAGGTGCTGCCGGATTCGACCGGACCGCCCAGGGCGCGCCCGCCCCGGTACTGGGTGGATTCGATCTGGGCGAT
>JACMKN010000309.1 GCA_014380135.1 Deltaproteobacteria bacterium | reverse complement strand
GGTCTGGAGGACCATTTCTGCGGCAAACTGCTGGGGCTGCCCATGGGCTGCGACGTCTGCTACACCAACCACGCCGAGGCCGACCAGAACGACATGGACAACCTGCTGACCCTGCTGGGAGTGGCCGGCTGCAGCTACATCATGGGTGTGCCCGGTGCTGACGACGTCATGCTGGCCTACCAGAGCAGCTCGTTCCATGATGCGCTTTATCTGCGCCGCGTGCTGGGACTGCGGCCCGCGCCGGAATTCGAGGATTGGCTGAACCGCATGGGGATTTTTGACGGGCGCAACGCACTGGGCCGGGGCGTCACGTCGCCACGGCTGCTGGGCGCCATCAACGAACTGACGGGAGATGCGCTATGACCGATTCGTGGATTGCCCTGCGCCGCTTTACCCAGGCGCGCATTGCCTTGGGGAGGGCCGGACACGCCCTTCCGACCCGGGCGGTGCTGGATTTGCAGCTGGCCCATGCCCAGGCGCGGGACGCGGTGCACTTTCCCTGGGACATCGAGGCCTTTGCCGGGCAGCTGCGGGATCTGGGTGCAGAGACCCTGATCCTGGAAACGCCAATCAGCAGTCGCAGCGAGTATCTCCGTCGCCCCGACCTGGGCCGGGAACTCAGTGAAGTATCCCGCTCCCGACTGAGGAGCCTCAATGCCGTAGAAGCGGACGTGGCGCTGATTGTCACCAATGGCCTCTCCTCGACCGCCGTCGAGCGGCATGGGATTCCGTTGTTGCGAGCGATATTGAACGGCTATCGGTCGCGGCAGATCCGTGTCTCCCCGGTCTGCCTGGTTGCCGACGGCCGCGTGGCATTATCGGACGACATCGGCAGCCTTCTGGCCGCGCGGGTGGCGGTGATCATTGTCGGCGAACGTCCCGGCCTGAGCGCCGCCGACAGTCTCGGCCTTTACCTGACCTTTGCGCCGCAGCCGGGCAACAGCGATGCGCAGCGCAACTGCATCTCCAACATCCGGCCACCGCAAGGCTTGAGCTACGAGGATGCCGCAGCAAAACTGCTGTATCTGACCGGGGAAGCCATCCGGCGCGGTCTTTCCGGGGTGGCGCTCAAGGATCAGATGGCGGAGTTGCTGGATTGATATGGAAATCCTGATCCGCAAGTTCACCCATCCAAAGCTTTAACGCCCCCCGTACCTGCTGATCGACATACGAAAAAATACGCTGCAGGCTGTTGTGGGAGCCGGAGCGTGAGTGCCCTTTGATCTTGATCAGCTCAAACCCGATCTGGTCATGGGCTGCGTAAAATGCGCGATAGAGGTCGGTGTTTATTAACGGCCGCCCTGAGCGCCCGGCGACAAAATCGTTGGCTTCCAGGCCGGCCCTTCTGCCCGGGAGTCCGACAACACACTGGGAATCGGTATAGATCTGCACTCTCCCGGAATCGGAGCGATTGATTTCCGCCCGATAATATTTCAATGCCCACAAAACCGTCTGGACTTCGAGCCTTGTCGATGAGGTTTCCGCAAACCTCTCGAACTGCAACCGTGCCGAGACATCGGTTCTCTCGATGGTGTCCGGCGCGCTGTCCAGAAAAGAAGCGGGAACGAGCAGACAGGCGCCGACGCCGAGCCTTCGCCCGGGATTCAGACTCACGTCGGTGAAAAGGGCCAAGCTGTTCCCGGCCGTCTGTTCCGGATAGCAATTAATCGTCATGTAGCTGTTCTCTCCCTGTTTGGCCGATTCTTCAAGGCCTACAGTAGCACAAAAAATAGTGCGGGTGCCTGACCTGCACGATCTACAAAATAACCGATAGGCATTCATTTCACCAAAACACCTTGCACAATCCCTCACCCACGCGGTACATTCCCTTGGATTTTATCCCATTCTTCCAGCGGATTTCCTGCATGCTGTACGAAAGCCGAAAAGAGCATTTCGGCTGCCGTATGATCCTGAGCATGCTCGATCTGAAGCCCCATCATTTTGTGAAAGGAATAATAATATGAAAAAAGCCATCATCATCGGCGGCGGCATCTCGGGACTCTCCACGGCCTGGCTGCTGCGTTCCAAGGCCCAGGGCGCCGGAAAAGAGCTGGAGATCAGCCTGCTGGAAAAAGAGCAGCGGCTGGGAGGCAAGATCCGGAGTATCAAGAGTGACGGCTATACCTGTGAGTGGGGACCGAACGGTTTTCTGGACAGCAAGCCGCAGACGCTGGAGCTTTGCAAGGCGATCGGGGTGGAGGAGAACCTGCACCGCAGCAACGACAACGCCCGCAAGCGTTTCATCTTTTCCGGCGGAGAGCTGCATCGCCTGCCGGAGGGGGCGCCCTCCTTCCTGAAGAGCCGTCTGATCTCCTGGCCTGGCAAGCTGCGCCTGGCGCTGGAGCCGACACCCTTCATTGCGTCCGCACCGGCCGGAATCGATGAGACCCTGGCTGATTTCGGCAGGCGCCGGTTGGGCAAGGAGGCGCTGGACAAGCTGATCGCACCGATGGTTTCCGGCATCTTCGCCGGAGACCCGGAGACCATGTCGCTGGTCTCCTGCTTTCCGCGCATCGCCGAACTGGAGCGGGAATATGGCGGACTGGTGCGGGCCATGATCATGCTGGCCAAAAAGAAAAAACGGGACCAGGCCGCCGGCAAAGTTGTTTCCAGTGCCGCCGGACCGGGCGGGGTGTTGACCTCGTTCCGTGAAGGCATCCAGTATCTTTCGGATGCTCTGGTGGCTTCGTTAGGCGACATTGTAAGGCCGGGGATTGCCGTCACGGCTATCGAAAAGGGGGCCAGCGCCCGCTACCGCGTCAAATGCTCGGACGGCTCCGAGCAGGAGGCCGATCTGGTGATTGTCGCCTCCCCGGCCTTTGCCTCGGCGGAGATGCTGGCCGGGCTGGATACCGGTATTGCGGGTGTCCTGCGGCAGATTCCCTACTCCAGCATGACCGTGATCTGTTTCGGCTACGAGCGCGATCGTATCGCCCATCCGCTGGATGGTTTCGGCTATCTGATTCCGAAAAAGGAAGGGCGCAGTACGCTGGGCACACTCTGGGATTCGAGCATGTTCGAGAATCGTGCCCCCGCTGGAAAGGTCCTGCTGCGCAGCATGATGGGGGGCGCCTGTTTTCCGGAGTACGTCAAACTGAGCGATGACGACGTCGTAACGCGGGTCAGACAGGATCTGAAGGCGATCATGAATATCGAGGCAGAGCCGAGTTTTGTCCGGATTTTCCGGCATCCGCAGGCCATCCCGCAGTACACCGTCGGACATGGCAAAAGGCTGGCGGCGCTGGATGATCTGCTGAAAGCCCATCCCGGCCTGATCCTGACCGGCAATTCCTACCGGGGCATCGGACTGAATGACTGTGTGGCTGCGGCCCAGCGGGCGGCGGATGAAGCGCTTGGTCTGTGCTGATAACTGACATTGCCGTCAAAAAGGCTCCTTTACGGGAGCCTTTTTTGTTTCTTGCATGCGGTTTGTCCAGAAAATTTTAAAAAGCATTTCAAACAAGGAGCAAATAATAAAAGAAATATCAACGTCGGCATGTTTCCTGCTAATTAAAAGGGGCTGTAGTGCTTTAATAAATATAAAGATGGGTTGGGCTCTGTTTGAGCTGAGGAAGGAGAACCTCATGCGGGGAAAACATTTTACTTGCACAATGAAACGTCTGGCCGGAGTGCTGCTCTTCATGGCGGCTGTGCTGCTGCCGGTTGGACAAGTCTTTGCCGCCTACAACGTTAATATCAGCGGCGATCCCAGCGCCAACGGCGCCTGGTCTGAAACATTGCCGGTGCCGGAAGTATCTCCATCCGTGTGGACCTGGACCCCGAACGGAAACGTTTCGAACGTGTCCGTAGTCGATATTTTGACAAAGTTGAATGTCGGAGGCGT
>JACMKN010000308.1 GCA_014380135.1 Deltaproteobacteria bacterium | reverse complement strand
GTTGAAAGTTGAAAGTTGAAAGTTGAAAGTTGAAAGTTGAAAGTTGAAAGTTGAACTAGTAGTTAGTGAAGACGAGAGAGCCGTCGCTGTGCAGGTAGCTCCTGATTCCTTGCGCCACTTCCGGGAGGCCTGCGCCGTCTTTCAGATAGGTTCCGGTGATGTTGGTGCCGTTCTTCCATAGCTCAAAGTGCAGGTGAGGCCCAGTGGACCTGCCGGTTGACCCGGAAAGGGCTACGGTCTGTCCCGCCTCCACCTGGTCCCCGACGCTGACGTTCAGCTGTGCGTTATGCCCGTAGATAGAAACCATGCCGTCCCCGTGGTCGATACTCACCAGGTTGCCATACCCGCCGCGTGCCACGCTCTGGACGACTCTTCCTGCTGCGATCGCCTTGACGCTGGTGCCTGTCTGGACCGCGATATCGACACCGTTGTGATGTCTCATGCCGCCGTCAATCGGGTCGTTGCGCCAGCCGTAATTGGAACTGATTGTTCCGCTCACCGGCAGCAGGGGCTCCTGCGTTCCAAGCTGCGGCTCGCTCTTTAGCGCACCTTTAATTCCCTTCGTGCCTTGTTTTTTCAGCTTTGCTTCCCGAAGCACCCTGACCGCGCCGCGGTTGGTCGGGGTGTTGGTGAAGGTTACGACCCCGTCCTCCCCCGTGTAGCGGAAGAAGTCGGCCTGCGCAGGCGAGACGGAGAGCGCGCAAAGCACCACTGCCGGCAGGAGTGTACGCCCCAGCCGTGAAATTCTGTTCCCCTGTCGTGCGCTTGTCTGTTTATTCACCGTTAATCCTTCGCCCAAATTCCCGGCCGCCTGATCCCGCGCTTGCAGCAGCCCGTACTATAGTCTGACGGTCGGCGCTTGGCAAGTGCCGACTGGGGTTGGCCCCTTCGCTGTTCTCGTCACCTGGCAGGCGCCGCCCCCGGGACTGCCAGGGGGACAGCCGTCAGGGGGCAGATCCCGAGGCGAGCCTGCGGACCGGACGTCAATTGCGCCGGCGGTCGCCTAAGGGGGGTATTTTTTTGTGTGTGAAGATTTAATCGGATTGGCGCCTGGCATGGGCATTTCTTTTGCTTGATGTTCGATGCTTTAACGCAATAGTTCTGTAAATCCTGAGAACTACGATTGTATGATAAAAAAATCTGCTTATTTTTTACGCACCGCTGTCTAAAAAGGAGGCTGTATCGTGGAGATGTTTGGACAAAACGTATTTAACCAGTCAGTAATGAGAGAAAGGCTGCCGAAAGCTGTTTTCAAAAAACTGAAGAAAACCATAGACGAAGGTCTGCCGCTGGACCCCTCCATCGCAGATGTTGTCGCAACGGCAATGAAAGAGTGGGCCGTTGAAAGAGGCGCAACACATTTTACCCATTGGTTTCAGCCGATGACCGGTATTACGGCTGAAAAACACGACTCCTTCCTTTCCTCGGCAGAGGACGGGGCCCTGATGGAGTTCTCCGGAAAAGAGCTGGTCAAGGGGGAGCCGGATGCCTCCTCTTTCCCCAGCGGTGGCTTGAGAGCAACCTTCGAAGCCAGGGGATATACCGCCTGGGACTGCACCTCGCCCGCCTTCCTGAAAGAAGAGGCTGACGTCATCACTCTCTGTATCCCTAGCGCCTTCTGCTCGTACACCGGTGAGGCCCTCGACAAGAAGACCCCTCTGCTCCGCTCCATGGAAGCGCTTTCCATACAGGCCGTGCGTGTTCTTAAATTGTTCGGGAATACCAGTGTCAGCAGGGTTACCTCGACTGTCGGAGCCGAGCAGGAATACTTCCTGGTGGACAAGTCTTTTTACCTGAAAAGACCCGACCTTATGATGGCCGGCAGAACCCTTTTCGGCGCCATGTCCTCAAAAGGCCAGGAACTGGAAGACCACTATTTCGGCAGTATCAAGGAAAGAGTGCTGTCGTACATGAAGGAAGTAAATGAAGAGCTGTGGAAACTGGGTGTTTTCGCTAAAACGCAGCACAACGAAGTAGCACCCGGACAGTTCGAACTAGCCCCGATTTTCGAGAATACCAACATCGCCACCGATCACAATCAGATCGTTATGGATGTGCTCAAGCGGGTCGCCCTCAGGCATGACCTGGTCTGCCTGCTGCACGAAAAACCATTTGCCGGCGTTAATGGTTCGGGCAAGCACAACAACTGGTCCATGAGCTCGAACGACGGGCAGAACCTGCTTGAGCCGGGTCACACCCCCCATGAAAATGCCCAGTTCCTGACCTTCCTCATGGCAACCATCAAAGCTGTGGATACCTATGCCGGGCTCCTGCGCTGCTCCTGCGCCAATGCCGGCAATGACCACCGGCTGGGCGCCAACGAAGCGCCTCCGGCAATCATTTCGATCTTCCTTGGCGACCAACTTGCCGATATTATCGACCAGATCGTGGCTGGCGAAGAAAAATCTTCCTCCGTCCACGCTGATATGAAGATCGGCGTAACTACGCTTCCCGCACTGCCCAAGGACGCCACCGACAGGAACAGAACCTCACCGTTCGCCTTTACCGGTAACAAGTTTGAATTCAGGATGCTCGGTTCATCCTTCTCCATCTCCGGCCCCAACGTCATCATCAATACCATCATTGCCGACGCCTTGAAGGGCTTTGCGGACAGGCTGGAAAAAACGGATAACTTTGACGCCGAACTGGAGAAACTGCTTCAGGAAACCGCCAAGAAACACAAACGCGTTGTGTTTAACGGCAACAACTACTCCGACGAGTGGGTCGAGGAAGCCAAAAAACGCGGTCTGTTGAATATTCCGAACACTCCCGACGCCCTTAAGGAGCTGGTAACAAAGGAAGCTGTAGAGCTGTTTATCGCTCACAACGTCTTTACCGAAAAGGAGCTTCACGCACGTTATGAAATCATGGTCGAACAATACATCAAGACCTTGAATATTGAAGCCCTTACCATGATCGACATGGCCAACCACAGCATAATCCCCACAGCCATGGAATATGCAACAACGGTGGCAAAATCCATCAATGCCGTCACAGCCGTATCCGGCAAGCTGAACGTCTCGACCCAGAAGGAGCTGTTGGAAGAAATCTGCGACAAGCTGGCCTCTATGAGCAGCAATACCAAAGCGCTGGAGAAAGCGCTCGAAAGCGCTCTGGATATTGCCGATGCCGATAAACAGGCCGCTGCATTCAGGGAATCTGTGTTTGCCAAAATGCTCGAACTGCGTGCCAATGGCGATCTGCTGGAAAAAATCATAGCTGCCAAATACTGGCCGCTGCCGACCTATAGGGAAATGCTCTTCATTCTGTAATTCCTGAATCTTTACCTGCTTGCCCTAAAAAGAGAGCCTTCTTACGGGGGCTCTTCTTTTTATCGTCACGGTCAAGGCATGGTTCTCGAGGGCGGTTCCACAAGAAAAGCAGGCTGCATAGAGAAAACCATGACTGGACGGGTGGTTCATCATGGAGGACGGGAGGCGTTTTTTGCTTGCTGCCGGAATGTCGCGCCGGTAATCGAACCACTGCCGATCGGCAGAAAACCTGCTTTTAAATGGAGTCACCAACCCTTCAGTCCGCGGTTATTTGGCCTTGCAATTTCATGGCAAGCTCTCTATAATTTGCGCTCATTGAAAAACATGCGGAGGATACCTGCCTTGAAAAAAGTCGAAGCAATCATAAAGCCTTTCAAGCTTGATGAAGTCAAAGAGGCGCTCAACGAAATTGGCATCCAGGGGATCACCATCGGCGAGGTGAAGGGCTTTGGACGCCAGAAGGGGCACACTGAACTGTACCGCGGCGCCGAGTACGTGGTCGATTTCATACCGAAGATAAAGATGGAGATCATCGTCTCCGACGAGATGGTCGTCAAGGTGGTCGACGCCATCGAGCAGGCAGCCAAGACCGGCCGGATCGGCGACGGCAAGATCTTTGTGACGCCGGTGGAAGAGGTTGTTCGCATCAGGACCGGTGAACGCGGCGAAGACGCCCTCTAGCAGTCTGAATTTTTACCTAATTTGAAAGGAGATTGTAGATGACACCAAAAGAAGTAGTAGAGTTCGCCAAAGAAAACGGCGTGTTGATGGTAGATTTCAAGTTTATGGACTTTGTCGGCATCTGGCAGCACTTCACTGTTCCG
>JACMKN010000307.1 GCA_014380135.1 Deltaproteobacteria bacterium | reverse complement strand
GACAGCGGGCGGTGGGAGGCCTTGGCCACGAACAGTGACATCTCGCGGAAACGGTGGGTATCGATGCCGGTCTCTATTCCGCAGGCATGCTTCAACCCCATGATGACCTCTTCCAGCGCCGCATTGCCGGCCCTTTCTCCCAGGCCGTTGATGGTGGTGTTGACGAACTTCGCCCCGGCCCGGATGCCGGCGATGGCGTTGGCGGTGGCCATTCCCAGGTCGTTGTGGGTGTGCACTTCGATCTCGACCTCGGGAACCGCTTTGCGCAGGAAGGAAACCTTGTCGAACATGCCGAAGGGATCCATGATCCCCAGCGTATCGCAGAAGCGGAAGCGGTCGCCCCCCATGGAACGGGTGATCTCCATCAGCTCCACCAGAAAACCGGTGTCGGCCCGACTGGCGTCCTCACCCCCCACCGAGACATACAGATTGTGCTGTTTGGCAAAGCCAAGCGCCACTTTCAGCTGTTCCTTGACCGCTTCACGATCCTTGCGCAGTTTATGGACAATCATCTGGTCCGAAACCGAGAGCGAGATATCAACCGCCTGCACACCACAGGCGATGCTTGCCTTTATTTCAGGCAGCAGAGCCCGGTTCCAGGTGATCAACCGCGCGTTCAGCCCCAGATCGACCAGGGCCTTGATGCCGGCCTGCTCCTCGACGCCCATGGCCGGAATGCCGCACTCGATCTCCTGTACACCGATACTGTCCAGCATGCGGGCGATAGCCATTTTTTCGCGTTTGGAAAAGACCACTCCGGCGGTCTGTTCGCCATCCCGCAGGGTGGTGTCGTCGATGATGATGTCCGCAAATGTTGTCATGAATTAACTCCTTTCCTTCATCCGCAACTTCCCATCGTAGCCAGCCCGTATATATACTCAGGTTTATAGGCCGGTTTGACGCCGGCGCACATCAGTTCACTGCTTCCGGCGATGCGCATCCGCCTGCGGTTGAAGAGCCGCAGGGCCGCACGGTTCGATGCGGGTGCGTCCAGGCAGACTTTTGTTCCAAGGGGAATCGTGCCCAGGGCGGATTTCAGCAGAATTTCCGCCGTGCTGTCGTCCAGGGCCGAAAACGGTCCGATCTGCCGGGCGTCTCCACAGGACTGCACCACGGCAAACCCGTACTCCTGCTGCAGCAGCCTGCCTCTGGCGGCTGTGGCAGCCAGCAATGCCTCGCGCCGGTCGCCCCAGGCCTGGCCATCGATACTGTTCAGCAAAGGGTCAAGATTGTCGCAAGCTGTTTCGGCTTCATGCACGCTGTGCCGCTGCCGTCCATTGCCGATCCAGCGGATGATGGTATCGATGCTGTTGAATCCGTATTTCTGATAAAGCGGCAGTCCCGATTTGGAGGCGGTCAGCCAGACCGTCTCCACGCCGGCCGACCGCAGCGCCTCATGAGCAGCGACAAACAGCCTTTGACCGATCTTCTGCCCCCGATATTCCGGCGGTACGATCAGATTGCCGATCCAGCCGCTGCGCTCATTGTGCAGCGAAGTCACAAATCCGGCAGTTTCTCCATTATCCGCCCGGGCTGCAAAGCATCCCTGGGGAAACCGGGACAGCAGGAACTCGAATTCCCAGGGTTCCGCCAGCCAGTTTTCCATTGCAGCCAGCTTCAGGAAGGCCGCTATGTCATCGGTGCGGAAAGGTTCGATGGTCATGGTGTGGGACAGGCCGCTTCGGCGATGGTCAGGTTCAGGTCCTGGCCGATCAGGCCGATGGCATCGGCCCGGCACTGTTTGCAGTGGGCAAACTGGCCGATGATCCCTTCATTGTTCTTTCTGATTTCCGCCATGTACTCCTCGCTGGGACGCTCGATATGGGCCAGTTCCGCTTGGGGTATGATCGGCATGATGTTCATGACGAAGGCGCCCAGGGCCTTGACCCGCGCCGCGATCAGCGGGATCTGACTGTCGTTGATGCCCGGAGTCAGGACGGTATTGATCTTGATCGTCATCCCCAGCTCACCGGCCCTCTTGACCCCTTCAAACTGGTTGGCAATCAGGATTTTCGCGCCCTCCACGCCGGTATAGTGTTTGCCATGGTAGACGATGTGGCTGTAGATCTGCGCGCCGACTTCCGGATCGACGGCATTGATCGTCACGGTCAGGCTGTGCAGCCCCATTTCGTGCAGACGGTCGATGGATTCCGGCAGCAGCAGGCCGTTGGTGCTCAGGCAGAGCATCAGCTCGGGAAATTCATTCTTGACCATCCGGAAGGTTTCAAAGGTTTCTTCGTTGGCCAGCGGATCTCCGGGACCGGCGATGCCGATGACCTTGATGATCGGTCCGACCACCGGGCTGGCCATGACTTCCCGCACCTTTTCAATCGCCTCCTGCGGTGTCAGGATGCGGCTGGTGACACCGGGACGGGACTCATTGGCGCAGTCGTGCTTGCGGGAGCAGTAGCCGCACTTGATGTTGCATTTGGGGGCCACCGCCAGATGCATGCGGCCGTTTTTCTGATGGTTGCCGCCGAAGCAGGGGTGCCCCTGAATCTTTTTTTTCATTTCGCATGCAGTTGCCATGTCATTGCTCCTTTCAAACAAAAAAAGCCTGCAGAAGGTTATCCCACGGGCGTCGTTGCCGGTACAGTCAAGCTTACAGCATAGAATGTGCCAGCCTCGCTACAATTAAACGCAGAGTCACAGAGACACAGGGAAACAGCGCCCTGAGCAAGCTTGCAACCGGTCGGATGCCTTGAGTATTTCTCCCCTCACAATACAAAGCTGCATTTTAATTGTGCAGTTGATATGGATTATGAATTGCATGACCTGCCTGTCCCGCCGGGAAGCGTCTGTTGTTGGCGGAGTCACAACTGTTGACGATTTGCAGGAAAGGTCATCGATGTTCAACCAATATAACCCCGATGAAATCCGCGACCGCGCCCGGGCCGCCTTTATCGGCATGGCCATCGGCGATGCGCTGGGCGCCACGGTCGAGTTCATGACCAGCTCCGAGATTGCCTCAAAATACGGCACATTCCGGGACATCATCGGCGGCGGCTGGCTGCGGCTGAAGCCGGGCCAGGTGACCGACGACACCGAAATGGCGCTCTGCATCGCCCGGGCGATCGTCAGCAGACAGACCTGGTCGCTGGAAGCGATTGCCGATAATTTCGCGGCCTGGCTCAAATCCCGCCCGGTGGATTGCGGCGATACCTGCCGCAAGGGCATCCGGGCCTATATGCTGCACGGCACCCTGGAAACGCCGCTCAACGAATGGGATGCCGGCAACGGCGCCGCCATGCGCATGCTGCCGGTGGCGCTGTACTCGCTGCCGGATGGAGAACTGCTCAGAAAATATGCACTGGAACAGGCCCACCTGACCCACAACAACCCGGTCTCCGATGCCGCCTGTATCTGTCTGGGGGAAATGCTGCATCTGGCGATCTGCGGAGCCGAAAAGAGCCGCCTGCGGCGGCAGGCCGACGGTTTGGTGGCCCGCTTTCCGACCTTTGCCTTCGAACCGTATCGCGGGCTGGCCACCGGCTATGTGGTCGACACGCTGCAGACCGTCTTGCACTGGTTTTTTCGTGGCAGGAGTTTCGAGGAGTGTCTGGTGGG
>JACMKN010000306.1 GCA_014380135.1 Deltaproteobacteria bacterium | reverse complement strand
TCGACCTTGCGGCTGTAGATTATATCGAGCGCCTCACGGCCATCACCGGCCTTGAGGACCAGATAACCGCAGGTGCCAAGCGTCCTCTCCAAAAGCCTCAGATTGCCCGGCTCATCATCGACGCAGAGTATTACGGGGTTCACTGAAATCAAATGCCACCTCCTGCTTGCGGTTGTTTTCTATCGAATAATATCATGATCACCCCTCTGGTGCAGGCCTTGTCTCTTCCACGGAAACCGGCAGATAGACGGTAACCCGGGTGCCGATTCCCGATTTGGATTCTACGGTAATATGCCCGCTGTGCCGCTTCAGGATGGCGTGGCATATCGAGAGCCCCAGTCCCATCCCTCTTTGACTGTAGGTATCCTTGGTCGAAAAATAGGGGTCGAAAATTTTCGACAGATTTTCCTCCGGGATACCCTGGCCATCGTCCTGTATCGTAATACTTACATAACGGCCTGATCCAAGGGGCAGCCCCGAATTGCCGTTGACTGCGCAATTCTCAATGCAGATCCCGACTGTCCCGCCATCCGGCAGGGCCTCTCTGGCATTGGTCAGCAGATTTTCAAACACCTGCCTGATCTGTCTCGGGTCCGCCGCTGCCGGAAGGATGTCAACCGCCGCGGACAGGCTGTGCAGGATATTTGAATCCTTGAATACAGCTTCTGCGGCATCCTCAAGGAGCGCGGGAAGCGCTATGGAGGTCTTGGCCGGAGAGCTCCCCTGTGAAAAAGCCTGCAAACGGACGCCTAGCTCTTTGGCGCGCTCACAGGCTTCTTCCGCGTCCGCCAGCGGCTCGACGATAGCCGGGTTGTCTCCGGCCAGCATCCTGGCAAAGGAAATATTTCCGTAAATTATGTTCAGCACGTTGTTGAAATCGTGGGCCAGGCCTCCAGCCAGCAGGCCGATCGATGCCAGGTTACTGATCCGGTTGACTTCATCATGGAGTTTTTTCTGTTCCGTGATATCGGTAATAACCCCGGCCATCCTGAGCGGCCGGCCATCTTCATCGCGCCTGACGACCTTTGCCCTTCCCATGACATGCCTGATCTGGCCGGACTTTGTCACCATGCGGTACTGGGCTTCATATTCGCCGGTTTTGCCCTCCAGATGCTCCTGCACACGTCTCTGCACTTCGGAAGCATCCTCGGGATGTATGGTGCTTATGAAAAATGCAAAGCTTGCGTCCACTTCTCCGGGGGTATATCCCGTCATTTCATAATATCTCGTATTCAGAATGCATTGGTCGGCAATCATGTCCCACTCGAAAGAGGCGTCGTTTGACCCCTCCAACACAAATTCAAGCCGCTGCGCATACTCTTTCAGCGACAGCTCCATCCGTCTCAGCTCGCTGACATCGTGCATCACATGGATGGACGACTCAATTGTACCGTTTTCAGCCAGGATCGGAGCCGCGGTGACAATAAAATCGCCGTTCAGGTTTTTATCAAACAGGGCCGCTGATTCGGTTCTACCCGTATCAAGCATTCTTCGATGAGGGCAGGAGGGGGGTGGCACCTGGGAGCCATGCAGCAGCTCAAAACAGCGTCTGCCGACCGCTTCTTGCGGGGAAATGCCCAGGCGTGCCGCCATGGCCTCGTTCATGCTTGAGATGCGGCATTTGGAATCAATGATCGCTATCAGATCCGGCACCGCGTCGAAGGTCCGTTTCCAGTCGTCCTTCGCCTTCAGAAGTTTTACAGTCGCCTCCAATGATTCTTCCTTGTGCCGCACTACAAAATAAAAGAACAGCAGCATGACACCGAACACAATGGTAAGCAGGATGCCGAACATACGGTAATTTGAAACAATATCGGGTTCTACTAATGATACAAGCGACCAGCCATCCTGGCCGATCGGCAGACGCTGTACGTAATGTTCACTGTTGTCAAACCTGACATATTCCCCTGTCCGGGGCTCTGCCGACAGCAGTGGTTCAAAGGTAATGTCCCCGAACTGCTTTGACGCCAAAAGCTCGGAACGCCGCCTTTCAGCAACCGGCCATAAGCTCCTGTAAAGGAGCTTATCACTGCTGGAGATAAAAATAATCCCGTCGGGATTAACCAGAAATGCATGGGTGTACTTCCTGAAGATCTCACCGAGCGGGGCAATGTTCCTCTTGACGACGACAGCGCCTATGATTATGCCATGACTATCGACCACCGGCATCGCAGCAAAATAGCCCCGTTTGCGGGTGAGGAGGCCAAGAGCAAAATACGTGCTTAGCCGGCCGGCCAGCGCGCCTTTGACAAACGGCCTGAAGGCGAAGGATTTACCCACAAAACTGGTCTTTTCGTTTCTGTTTGAAGAGGCAACCGTCAGACCGTTTCGGTCCAGAAGATAGCAGATGGACAGCTCCAGTCCGCTGTTGACACGGTCAAACAACGCGTTCGCACGTTCCAGATCAGCGGGACTACCCGATGAGAGGGCCGCAACCACCTGATCGGCTCTGTTCAGCGCCTTGGCGGCATTTTCTACATCACCCAGACTGTTATTAAGGTAGGCGACAATCAGGTTCGCCTCCCGACTAACCCGCTCCTTGAATTCTTTTTCCGCAATCCGGCCCAGAAAATCGGTGAGCATCCAGCCGGCCGAGATGGTCAGAATAATCGCGATGACAATGCCGCAGAGGTACAGGTTCTTATGGTTGGTCGTCCGGGATTTCATATGAATCCATCCATGTGCGATTTTAAAATATACACTCACAGATAACCCCTCTAAATCTCCCCTTATCTAAGTACCCTCTGGGGCATAAAGGGAGACTTCAAGGCTTCCCCCTTAGGTAAGGGGGGATTGAGGGGGGTTAGTTTTTGATGTTACAAGATACTTGTAGATTTATTTGTCCAGCATCTCCCTGACCTTTGCTACCAGCTCGTTGGGGGAAACCGGTTTCTGGACAAAGATCGAGTTTCCATCAGGCATGTCGTTCTCCGCAAAAATGTCCCTGGCGTACCCGCTTACAAAGACCGCTTTCAGGTCGGGGCGCATCGTTCGCATCTCCTGAAATGCCTCCCGGCCGTTTTTTTTCGGCATGATCGCGTCCAGGATAACCAGCTGGATGCTGTCTCCGTATTCGATGAATTTGTCCACCGCATCCTGGCCGTCCACCGCCACTATGACGCGATAGCCGTAGTGGTTGAACACCTTGGTTGCCAGCCTGCGCAAGGCTTCATCATCCTCGCCCACCAGAATGGTTTCGGCTCCGTCAAGCAGGACGGTCGCCACTTCTCTTGGCGCTGTTATCCCGGCCTGAGCCGGTCCCTGTATGCGCGGCAGATAGATCTTGAAGATAGTTCCCGTTCCGGGTTCACTGTAGGCATTGATGAAGCCGTCATGCTTCTTGATGATCCCGTAAGCCATCGAAAGTCCCAGCCCGGTGCCCTTGCCCTGTTCCTTGGTGGTGAAGAACGGCTCGAATATGCGTGACTGCGTCTCCTTGTCCATGCCGACGCCGCTATCGGAAACCGAGAACAGGACATATGCGCCCGCTTTGCCATACCTGTGGGCTTCGACGAATTGCTGATCCAGGGTTACCGGCTGTATCTCCATGAACAGTTTGCCCCCCTGCGGCATGGCGTCCCGTGCATTGGTGACCAGGTTCATGAGCACCTGCTCGATCTGCCCGCGGTCCGCCAGGACGTTAAGGGGAGCTTCGCTGCAGGTTATCCTGAGCTCGATATCTTCCCTGATCAGCCGGCGGAGAAACGCCTCGAATTCCTTGATTACCGCACAGAGATCGATTACGGCCAGGCTGACCATCTGCTTTCTGCTGAAGGCCAGCAGGCTTTGGTTCATGACCGCGGCCCTGTCGGAAGCTGCGAGTACCTGCTCGAGATATTTTCGCGCAGGATCGTTTTCCTGCATCTTCAGCATTGCGAAGTGGGTATTGCCGATGATTGCCGTCAGAATGTTATTGAAGTCATGGGCCACCCCTCCGGCCAGCTGGCCGACGGCTTCCATCTTCTGGGCCTGGCGGTACTGCTCCTCAAGTTTTTTTCGTTCCGTGACGTCCACATGCGTGCCCACCATGCGCAGCGCATTGCCTTGGTCGTCAAAAAGCAGGAAGCCCCTGGAGAGGATATCTGCGGAGTGCCCCTCCTTGTGCAGCATGCGGAATTCGATCTCGAAATTTGCCGTGCGCCCCTCCAGGAAATCGCGCATCTGGGTCAGGGCCGAGTCGCTGTCTTCCGGATGGAGCAGACGTATCCAGCTGTTGTAGCTGTTCTCCAGCTCTTCATCGGCATAGCCCAGCATCGACTTCCAGCGCGGGGAAAGATACAGCTCGTTGGTTATGAGGTTCCAGTCCCAGAGACCGTCATTGGCTCCCCGCAGAGCCAGCTTGAGGCGCTCTTCGGTGCGGCGCCGCTCTTCCAGCTCTTTTTTCTCTTTCAGTGATCGAAGCACAGCCGGAACCAGACGGGCCAGATTGTCCTTGAGCACGAAGTCCAGGACCCCCAGTTTGAGGATATCCACCGCCTTTTCTTCGCCCATGGTACCCGAGACCATGATCACCGGCACATCCGGGAGCTCCGCCAGCAGCAGCTTCAGGCTGTCCTGGAAGTTGAGTTGAGGAACGTTGTAATCGGTCAACACCAGATCCCAGCTCTTCCTGTCAATGGCCTCTCTCAACCCCTCCGGGCTGTCCACGCGACTGCAGCGGACGGACAGGCCGTTCTGTTTGAGATGGCGTTCGACCATCATGAAGTCGGCGTTGCGATCCTCCATAACCAGGATATTAAGCGGCTCGTCCATTTTTTTACTCCTGCGGCGGCTTGTTGACCGCCAGCCAGTAGATGCCCAGACGCGCCACTGTTTCGGCGAATTCGGCAAAGTCCAGTGGTTTGCGCACGAAGCTGTTGGCGCCGTTTTCATAGCTCTTCAGCCGGTCGCGCTCCTCGTCGGAGGAGGTCAGAATCACCACCGGCTGCAGGCGGGTGCGCGGGTCGCTGCGCAACCTTTTCAGGACATCCAGGCCGCTGACGCGCGGCAGGCTGATGTCCAGCAGGACTATGGTGGGCAGGTCGTCTCCCGTGCGAGCGGCAAACTCCCCCTCCCGGAACAGGTAGTCCAGGGCCTGCTGCCCGTCGCGTACCACATCCACCTGATTGGCCAGATTAACCTTGCGCAGCGCGCGCAGGATCAGCTTTTCGTCCTGGGAATTGTCTTCCACCAGCAGAATAGATTTGTTGTTCATGGCTTCTCTCCTTTTAAATCTTCTCCGAATGGCAGTGAAAAACTGAATGTGGCCCCCTGACGGGGCGCTCCGGTCGCATGGATCTTGCCGCCGTGGCGGTGTACGATGCGCTGGGCCGTGGCCAGGCCGATGCCCAGTCCGGGAAATTCATCCTGCCGGTGCAGGCGTTGAAAGGGCTGGAAGAGTTTCCCGGTATGGGCCATGTCGAAGCCGGCGCCGTTATCCGTCACGCAGAAAAAGTGTTCATTTCCTTCCGGTTCAGTATATACCCGGATTATCGGATTAGCAGTGCCGACGGTGTACTTCCAGGCGTTGTCGAGCAGATTTCTCATGACCACCGCGATCATACGCTCATCCCCCCTTGCCCTCAGGCCCGGCTCAATTTGCCATTCCACCCGGCGCTGCTTATCCGACCTCTCTATTTCGCTGCGAATGCGATCCGCCATTTCGGAAAGGTTCACCCGGTCGCTGCGCAACTCTCCGCGGGTGCTGCGCGACAGGGTCAGCAGTCCGTCGATCAACTGCGCCATTTGCCGGCTGCCGAGGACGATCTCGTCCAGGTAGGCGCGCGCCTCCCCCTCCAGCTTGTCGCCGAAGTCCTCCAGCAGGGCCTGGCTGAAGCCGCCCATGGCCCGCAGCGGCGCGCGCAGGTCATGGGAGACCGAATAGGCAAAGGCCTCCAGTTCCTGGTTGGCGTCCTGGAACTGGGCGGTCCGCTCCAGGACGCGTGTCTCAAGTTCTTCATTCATCCGGCGCAGCTCCTCCTCCATGCGCCCCCGTTCCTGTACCAGAGCCAGCTCCCTGCGCAGCAGCTGATTGTCGTATTGCTGCCACAGCAGACTTACTCCCAGGGCGGTCGCCAGAATCAGGGCCAGTATCATGCTGCCGGTCTTCCAGGCTTGCAGCCGCAGAGGAGCATAAACTTCCTCCTGGTCCACCTTGGCCACCATGAACCAGGGGGTGCCGGGAATGGCGCACAGGGCCGCCAGTACCGGTGTATTGCGATAATCCAGCCCTTCCATGACGCCGGTCTGGCCCCTGGCCGCCAGGGCGGCCGGCAGATACTTCGAATCAATTGGAAATCGCAGGGAAAATGCCGTGCCGCTGCGATGTTTCAACTCGTTCAGATACACGACTTCCCGGCCTTCCTTCCTGACCAGCAGTGTCTCTGCCGTACTGCTGCGCGTGGGCCAGGTCTGGATCAACGGATAGAGGAAGTTGCGTGGATCGATCTGCAGCAGCAGCGCACCTTTGGCCGGAGTTCCCGATCCCGGCCGGGCGCCCATGGGGATCCAGACATTGAGGTTGATTTCCGGCGGACCTGTATCCGGGCCGCCCGCTTCCTGATGCAGGTCCGTTATCAGGACCGTGTCGGCCGACAGGATACGTTGCAATTCGCTGCGGTGGTCATGGCCAGACAGTGGCATATTTGCGGGCGCCCGGAGCAGGGGCTTTCCCGTCGCATCGAACAGGACAAGCCGCCGGAAACCTTTCTGCTGGAGGTGGCTTAGCCACTCCCGGATTTCATCCGTTTGCGGAGAGCTCCGGGAACCGGTCAGGTAATTGCGGAGTTGCAGCTGGATCAGGCTGTTATGAAATATCAGCTCTGCATCGTCCTGACGCTCGGTATACCAGCTGGCGATCTGGGCGCTCTTCAGTTCCGAGATGGTGGCAAGCACCTGCTGGGATTCCTGGCGTGAGTGTGTGATCTGTTTCTTCAGAAGCAGACCGCCGACCGTGGCGATGGCCAGGGAGAATACCAGAAAGGCCGCCAGTGGGCCTTTGGCGAATCTGTGCAAGAGTGTCGGTGGGGGATTGCTTGTTCTGACGGCAAAAAGTGCGATCGGCCAGGTGTCGCTTCCGGCGTTGAAAAGAACGCCGCTGCCGAGCAGGGAGAAGGCAATTGCCGTCGGCAGGGCCATGGGGATGGTCCGGCCGTTGTACAGCAACGGCGCCCCTGCCCAATAACTGAGCAGTACTGCCAGCCCGGTCAACAGGGTCAGCAGGGCACAAAGCGCCGAGGTCTGCCGCCACAACCAGCGCTGCCCGAAGCGAGGCAGCTGGCACAGTAGCGCCAGAGAGATCGACAGGAAAACGCCTGCCGTCAGGGGAGACATGCGCCCCGCCGGGATATCTCCCACCTGTGCCGATGTGGGTGCCAGCCACTGTTCCAGCGGCAGTTCGAATTCCAGCAGAGTTCTGCCGATTACCACAATAGTCACGAGCACCGTACAGGAGAGGGCCAGTATTGCGAAACCCAGTGTGGTCGGCAGTGCCGGCCGGCGTCGGCCGAGGAACAGTGCGCCAGACAGCAGCAACAGCAGCCAGGCCGTGCTGGGCGCCATTGGAATATAATCGTTGCCGAGTGCGGCCAGTCTCCAGAAATCGAACCTCCAGCTCAGCAGGGCAATAGTCGCCAGCAGGCCCACCACAATGGCAGATGCCTCGACGACCCTTTTCTGAAGTTTTTCTGACAGTGCTGTTTTATCCATCACTTCTCCTGGTTCAGGTTATCAGGCCGAAGACTGAAAACTGTCAGTAACATCAATGTCCTTCAGTCTTCAGCCTTAAGCTTTCAGCCTCCGTCTGGCAGTGAAAAGCAGAATGTCGCCCCTTTACATGGCGCTCCCGAAGCACGGATTGAGCCGCCGTGGTGGTGCACGATGCGCTGGACCGTGGCCAGGCCGATGCCTATGCCGGGGAATTCGTCCTGGCGGTGCAGGCGCTGGAACGGCTGAAAGAGTTTCCCGGCATGGTCCATGTCGAAGCCGGCGCCGTTATCCGCGACACAGAAAAAGCGCTCATCCCCATCCTGTTCGGCATACACGCGGATGAGCGGCTCCGCCATGCCGGTGGTGTATTTCCAGGCATTAGCGAGCAGATTTCTCATCACCACCAAAATCATGCGTTCGTCCCCCCGGGCGCTTAGACCGGGTTCTATTCGCCACTCCACTCTGCGCTGCGGCTGCGACCGCTCCAGTTCGACACGGATGCGATCCGCCATCAGGGAAAGGTCCAACCGGTCGCGGCGCAATTCTCCACGGGTGCAGCGCGACAGGGTCAGCAGACCATCTATCAGCTGGCCCATATGCCGGCCGCCGATGACGATCTCATCCAGGTAGGCGCGCGCCTCTCCCTCCAGTTTGTCACCAAAATCTTCCAGCAGTGCTTCGCTGAAGCCGCTCATGGCCCGCAGCGGCGCGCGCAGGTTGTGGGTGAGTGAGTAGGCAAAATCCTCCAGTTCCTGGTTGGCGCACTGTAGTTGGGCGGTCCTTTCCATTACGCGCTGCTCCAGTTCCCGGTTGAAATTTTGGATTTCATCCTCGGCCTGCTTTCGTTCGGTAATGTCTTCCATGGCCAGCAGGATAATGTGTGAGCCGATATCTTCCCGGAAAATCTGGCGGGCATTGAGCAGGATAGTCTTGCGGCCGATACCTGGAAAGTCGTGCTCGACTTCATAACCATTGATCACGGTTTCAAGGGGGAGGATCTCTTCGATGAGTATCCGCAGGCCGGGGATGTCCCATTGCCGGTTGCCGAGATCGTAGATAAAATTCCCGATGGTTGCCTCGGGGGTGACCTTGAAGGCGTCGTAGAAATTGTGGTTGGCGGTCAGGATCTTCAGGTCGGAATTCAGCACCACCATCGGCTCGCGCACTGTCTCTACGATGTTCTCGGCATATTCGCGGGCATCCTGGATTTCTGCTTCCAACTGCTTGCCAAGCGTGCCGTCAACGATCGAACAAAGGATATAACCATCCCTGCTTTCGATGGTGTCCACCATGACGCTCTGAAGTTGGCCATGGATGACAGTCTCGTCTTT
>JACMKN010000305.1 GCA_014380135.1 Deltaproteobacteria bacterium | reverse complement strand
CGCCTGGGATTCTCCGGCAAAGGCTTCACAAAGGTTCTTCTCGGTTTTGGTTCCCTTCAGATCTTTCATTCAAAGCTCCTTTTCAAGTAAAAATATGTACTGTAAACTGCTTGTCATTATCAGGGTTTATTACATGACAGCCGTTAATGTCAAACTAATTGAATTGGAAAGCTCAAGGATCAAGCTCTATATCATGACTGGCGTGGCTGGCAGGAGCCAGTCGCAGGCGGGGAATCAGGTTCCGGTCGGCTTCGGCCATCCGTTTCGGACCGAGGCTGACCAACGTTTCTCTGAAACGGTCTGCTGCCTCCACCAGAACATCCACCTGAATCCGTTGGCAGGTGTCTCGAACCCGGCACAGGTAACCGGCTCCGCCGGCCAGCAGATGAACGGCGCCGCCAAAATTGCCATTTCGCCAGTGATGCAGGGCGACCGCAATCTGCAGCACACCCTGGTAGAAGTCGCGTATTTCGCCTTCCGAGCCGATCCAGAGCTCTTCCAGCGTTTCGTGGCACTCAAACCAGTCGCCCCGGTTGAATTCTCCGAATGCCTGCAGAAGTTCACCCGAGGGCGAACTGTCACAGTCGCGAATGACAGGCATAAGCCGTTTCACTCCTTTAATGGCATGGACAAGCCGGTTAAACTGGTTTTAGTCTACTTCGTGGCGGGCTAAAGTCAAATAGCTTCAGGCATGACCGCAAATAAAAGTATTGTATCCTGCGAGCTTTCTTTGTAGTCTCGCTACAGCAGGCGAAACCAGATATGGAAAGAGGATAGAGAACAACCGTGGATAAATCAAAAGCCGAACTGCTACAGGCGCCGTTAACACCGCACGAAACCAGGTGGGCCAGTGAGATTGCCGACAAACTGCCCGATGATATTGACCTGACCTTTGAGGAATCAAAATATCTGACCAGAATGTCAATCAGAGAATGGCCGGTCGAACTGCTGTCCAAGGTGAAGGATGTGATTGATGTCGAGGATTTTCTGGTTGATGATCAGGACGATTGATTCTGACTTTAAGTGAATGCACCCAATAGCGTATTATTATTTACCACCATGATAACCGAAGGAGTTTTGTTTGAAAAAGCAGTTTATTAGCCGTTATGCAGGGTCGTTTGTTTGTCTGTTGTTAGTCCTGTCAGGATGCACCAATAGCAAGTCTGTCGAAGCTACCGCCAATCCGGAAAAAAATCAGCCAGCCCCGGCGGTCACGGCTTTCTCCGCCACCAGCAGCGCCATTCGCAAAGCCGCCGTTTTTGCAGCCCAAACCAGTGCCAATCGCAAAACCACGGTTTTTGCAGCCCCAACCAGCGCCGCGCGCGCTGCAGCCCCCAAGATCAAGCATAATGCCGGTGAAAACCCGGAATACGCCAAGAGCCACGGCTGGCCGGTTGACGGGCCTGCCCCGTTGCCCGGTTCAATCCTGCCGCAGAAGCGAATCGTGGCTTACTACGGCAATCCGCTTTCAAAGAGGATGGGCGCGCTGGGGGAGTATCCGAAGGATGAAATGCTGCGGCGCCTGAAGGGCGAGGTGGCTGCCTGGCAGGCGGCCGATCCCTCCACACCTGTGCAGCCGGCCCTGCATCTGATCGCGGTCGTGGCACAGGGTGCGCCGGGCAAGGACGGCAAGTATCGCATGATCATGCCGGACAAGATCATCAACCAGGTCCACGGTTGGGCAAAAGAGGCCGGGGCGCTGCTGTTCATCGACATCCAGACCGGGCATGATAATATCCGGGCGGTGCTGCCGCGCTTCGAGTGGATATTGAAGAACCCCGACGTGCACCTGGGGATCGACCCGGAGTTCAATCTGATCAAGAGCGGCAAGAAGCCCGGCACAAAGATCGGCACCTATGACGCTGCCGATATCAACTTCGCCTCCGCCTATCTGAGGGATCTGGTCAAAAAGAACAACCTGCCGCCCAAGGTATTCACGGTGCATCGCTTTACCAGGGGCGGCGTCACGAACTCAAAAAATATCGTACTGCGTCCCGAGGTGCAGCTGGTCATGCACATGGACGGCTGGGGAGCGCCCTGGCTGAAGCGTGATTCCTACAAGGATTACATCGTAGCCGAGCCGGTGCAGTACACCGGCTTCAAGCTGTTTTACCACAACGACACCAAGAAGGGTAATCCGCTGATGAAGCCCAGGGACCTTCTCAAGCTGAACCCGAAGCCGCTCTACATCCAGTATCAGTAGGGGAATCAGGTGATGCTGCTGATATTCCCGCCGGCTGCCAAGGCCTGCGAACCACCGGCCGGCCTGGCCCGGTTGGCGGCCGCCCTGCAGGCCCACGGCCTGGCCTGCCGCCTGCTGGATGCAAATCTGGAGGGGCAGCTTTGGCTGCTGGAACAGCCGCCGACACTCCACGACACCTGGAGCCGCCGGGCTGCAAAAAACCGCTCCGCCAACCTCACCGCACTGCGAAATCCCGATACATATAAGAACCCGGACCACTACCGCCGCGCAGTAAGCGACCTGAACCGGCTGCTGGCCATCTCCGGCGCCGGACAGGACGCGGTCGTGGGACTGGCCGATTATCGGCATGCCGCACTTTCTCCGGTGCGCAGCGCCGATCTGCTGGCCGCGGCGCAGCAGCCGCAAGCCAATCCCTTCTTTCCATATTTCAGTCGGCGTCTGCCGGAACTGCTGGACGGGATCGGCATGGTCGGTTTCTCGCTCAACTACCTCAGCCAGGCGCTCTGCACCTTAGCGATGATCGGCTATCTCAGGAAACAGTTTCCGCTGGTGAAAATCGTCCTGGGCGGCGGACTGGTGACCTCCTGGATGCGCCATCCCGCCTGGAGCAACCCCTTTGAAAGCCTGGTTGATCTGACTATTGCCGGGGCCGGGGAGGGGGCGCTCTTGTCGCTGTTCGGAATAGAATCCGCCCCGAATCTGCAGGTTAGGCCGGACTATTCTGCTCTGCCGCTGACGGACTACCTCTCGCCCGGTCTGATCCTGCCTTACAGCGCAGCTGCCGGCTGTTACTGGAACAGCTGCTCATTCTGTCCCGAGCGGGCCGAGGGGAACGCTTATTGCCCGATCCCGGTTTCTCAGGTACTGTCCGACCTGCAGCAGTTGACGGCGGTCAACAGGCCGGTTCTGATCCACCTGTTGGACAATGCCGTCAGCCCGGCCTTACTGCGCGGACTGGCCGAAAATCCGCCCGGCACGCCCTGGTATGGTTTCGCGCGGGTGGACGAACAGCTGGCTGATCCGGATTTCTGCCGGGCGCTGAAACGGTCCGGCTGCGTCATGCTAAAGCTGGGGCTGGAATCGGGTGATCAGGGGGTCCTGGACCGGATGGGGAAGGGGATTAGACTGGAGGTTGTTGCGCAGGTGCTCTCCGGTCTGCAGCAGGCCGGAATCGCCGTGTATTGCTATCTGTTGTTCGGTACGCCGGGCGAGACCGAGCTTGAGGCTGAGCGGACACTGGAGTTCGTAGCCCGGCAGCGGGAAGCGATCAGTTTTCTGAATCT
>JACMKN010000049.1 GCA_014380135.1 Deltaproteobacteria bacterium | reverse complement strand
CTGGAAGCGGGCGGAGCGTTCTCCACCAGCGCACCGCATCGCGACCGGGTCATCGTCAAGAGCCTGCTGACCGGTGAGGCCAACTGGATCATCTTTCCGGAAGGATGCATGGTCAAGGACAAGCGCTTTGTGGAACACGCCCGCTACGCGGTCTCCTGTGCCGGCGGCCGGCGGCCGCCGCATACCGGAGCGGCCACCCTGGCGCTCAGAACCGAGTTCTACCGCCAGCGTCTGCGGCGGTTGGCGACCGAACTGCCCGACGAGGCGGAGCATCTGAGGAAGTTGTTTGGCATTGAAGACCTGACGCCGGTTCTCTCCGGTAAGACCTGCATCGTTCCGGTCAACATCACCTACTATCCCCTGCGGGCCAAGGAAAACGCCCTCAGCCGTCTGGCAAACATCTTCCTGGGTCCGCTGGCGGAGAGGTACCACGAAGAGCTCCTGACGGAGGGAGCCATGATCCTGGAAGGGGTGGATATCGACATCCGTTTCGGCCGCCCCATGGAAACCGGCGAATGTCTGACCTGCAGCCCGATCGAGCAGGACATTTTTTCCCAAAAGAGGATCGATTTCGACGATCGACTCCCTTCACGACAGGCCATGTGGCGCGAGTCACACAGGCTCATGCAGCGCTACATGGCTGCCATCTATGAACATACCACCGTCAATCATGATCACCTTTTTGCTTCACTGCTCAGGAGCCTCCCCTTCAACAGGTTTTCCGGGGATGATTTTCGGCGCCGGGCATTTCTGCTGGCAAGCAACGTGGCACTGTCCGGCCTGTACCGGCATCAGAGCCTTGAGTCCGGCCAGGTGGCTCTCCTGACGGATGACCGTCACCACAAGATCAGCGAGTTTTTTTCGCTGGCCCTCGAAACCGGGGTCATACGCTATGACGGCGTAGATTTCATCAAGGATCCGGCCAAGTTCTCATCGTCGTTCGATTTCAACCGGGCCAGGATCGACAACCCGATCGGGGTGATTGCCAACGAGGTGCTGCCTCTGAAAGTGCTGCAGAGAGAAGCCCTGCTGACCGCCTGGATTCCGGCGCCGATCATCAACCTCCTGGTCTACAAGCGCCTGCTGCGCCGGGCGGATGAGGAGTTCGAGACGGATTACAGTACCTTTTTCCGTACCGGCGAAAGCAAGGAGCGTGACATAGGCAGACCGTACCTGATCATGGGCAGGTCCCGGAAGATGGGGGTTGTACTGGTACATGGCCTGTTGGCAGCGCCACGGGAACTTTCCGAACTGGCCGGCTATCTTGGAAAACAGGGCCTGTGGGTCGTAGTAGTGCGACTCAAAGGGCACGGCACATCTCCGGATGATCTCGCCCTGCGCAGTTGTGATGACTGGCGGGAATCGGTTGACAGCGCCTATGCGGCCCTGAGATTGGCCTGCAAAAAAGTGGTCCTGGTTGGTTTTTCGTTCGGAGGCGGGCTGGCACTGGACTGTGCGGCCCGCATCAGGAATGTGGCCGGTGTGGTGGCGGTCTGCCCACCCCTGCGGCTGCAGGATTTTTCCTCCAGGTTTGCCCCGTCACTGGATATCTGGAACAAATTGATGACTGCCGTGCACTATCATAAAGGCAAGCGGGAATTTCTGGAGATAGTACCCGAACATCCCGACATTAATTACCACCGGCTGCCGGTGGCGGGATTGGCAGCTCTGGAACAGTTCATGAGTGAGTTGGAAGCGCAGTTGCCGAGGATCACTACACCGACCTTGATCATACAATCACAGGGGGATCCGGTCGTCGACCCGGAAGGGTCGCGGCTGCTGTTCGAGCAGCTTGGTTCTCCGCAGAAGGAGTACCGTTCGTTTGATTTCGCGAGACACGGAATCCTGTTGGGAGAGGGATCCGACCAGGTTTATATCGCGATCGGAGAGTTCATCGAAAAGATCCGTGGAATCCCGTGACTATGGCAGGGTCAACTGAATTGAGGCAGGAGGGGGATGGTAAACCAGGAACACTCCTTGTTTTTTTGTACGAGACCTCCCTGATTCCCCTGGTTTTAGCGTCTGATTCAACCGTATTTCCAGCAAGTGAAGGAGAAAGTTCATGTGGCGGGGGACTGGATCCGGAAGCGGAAGCACCGGGTTGTTGAAGTCATCTGAAAACGGTCAAAAACACGATCGATGAACGTCACCAGCCCGCTCCGGTCGATCAGCAGCACGGTTGTTGAACGGGTACCATAGGCATCATCATCGATAAAGATCGGTGAGAGCAGGCGTTCCCGTTCCGGGCCGACCCCGGTGTCGGGCAGCAGTCCGTCGGCAAAGCGGGCCGGATCGGACAACAGCGCGAATATCTGTTCCGGATCCGGGTTTGTCTGCAGCAGGATGGCTTCGAATCGGGACTTGGCAACGGTTAGCTTGGGCCAGCGGGTGTCGAGCAGATGGTTGGAAAGGCCGTGGATGCCCGGTGTGATCGGGCCGGAGGAACCGCCCCGGTTGGTGAAGTAGTGCAGTTCGTTGCCGGTGCCGTACAGCAGGTTGAAACCATCATAGACCTGGCCATCCCGGTTGAGAATTCCCTGGAATTCCGCGGGGGTCGCCAGCTTATCCAGCAGAAAACCGGCCACCAGTTTGCCGCGCGAGGGGGGATTGATAACCTGCCGGCCTGGGTCGCGACAATTGGTGATGGCCGCCAGTTTGCCGTCGGTAGTTATCCCCAGCCATGTCCCTCCGGCCTGTTTATCGCGTCCGGCCAGGATATGCGGGGCATCGCTCCAGTACCCGGCCGGGTCGGCCGGGCGGTCGCGAAACTCATCACGGTTTGCACCCAGGATCAGCCGGTAGACGGGATGGCAGTTACTTGCGAATACGATCAGGCACATGGGAAAACCTCCCTGTCGTCCTCATCGACAAGTTCGCAGGCGATCCTGCGCCACTGATCCTCCACCTTTACGAAGGCATCCACGATGTCGGGATCAAACAGGATGCCCCGCCCTTCGACTATGATGCCAACGGCCGTTTCATGGGGTATCGGCTCCTTGTAGACCCTCCTCGATATGATGGCATCGTAGGCGTCCGCAACAGCCATGATCCTGCCGGGCCACGGTATCTGTTCGCCGCGCAGCCCTTCGGGGTAGCCCGAACCGTCCCAGCGTTCGTGGTGGGAATAGGCCATGTCCTTGGCATATTGAAGCAGCACGTCATCGTGTATGCCGGCCCGTGACTCGGCCTTGGCAATCGCGTCCCGGCCGAATGCGGCGTGCTTCTTGACCTCCTCATATTCCTCGGCCGTGAAGGCCGAAGTCTTGTGGAGCAGGTGGTCGGGGAGACCAACCTTGCCGATGTCGTGCAGCGGGGCCAGTTTTGAAATCAGTTCGATGGTATCCTGATCCAGCAGATGCTGAAAGCGCGGACAGCGTGACAGTTCCTGACATATGACGAGCAGGTAGCGCTGGGTACGCATGATGTGGGCTCCGGTCTCGGTGTCCCGGATTTCGGTCAGCGCAGCCAGGGAGGTCATGATGAACTCGCGGGTCGCTGCCAGGTCGCGCGACTGGCGCTGACCTTTCTTTTCCACAAAGAAGGAGCGGATCAGTGACAGCAGGGAGAAGTTTGCCAGCAACGCCAGCAGGGGTAGCACGGGTGAAAGGAAAAGACCGCTGGCCTGGAACAGCCAGACAGATCCCTGCCAGGCAGCGATGGCGGTAACGCCCAGCAATAGTGCCCCGCGCATGACCGGCAGTGCGAAGCAGACCAGCGTGGCGAGAGCGCCCAGCGCCAGCGTGGCAAGCAGCCGATAAACCCACGGGCAGATCCGGGCGAAATCTCCGTTCAGAATATTCTCCGCGGCGATCGCGTGGACCTGAACCCCCGACAGCAGGGAGTTCAGGGGTGTCACCACGGCCTCCCCCATCCCGGTGGCCGTGGCGCCGACAAACACGACCCGGCCCCGCAGCGCCCCCTGGGGCACACTTCCCTCCAGGAATTTCCAGGCCGACAGGGGGGTAACCGTGCCGTGCCAACCCCGGTAGCGAAGCAGTAGACGGCCCCGGTCATCCAGAGGGATGCGCCGGCCTCCGATCTGCAGGGAGCTGTCTCCGTTCCAGGTTGATGCAAGGATCGCTTCAGACACAGCTGCGCTTCTCAGGACGGTCGCAAGGGCGAGACTCGGATAGACCTTCTCTCCCTTCATTATCAGAACAGGCATTTTACGAAGTACACCGTCCTGCTCCATGGCGGCGTTAACAAAGCCCGCACCGGAAACGGAACGGGAGAAATCCGGAAGACTGGACACGACTCCGGTCGCCTGCCAGAGCCGCCGGCGGGGATCCACAGCCCCGCTCCCGGCAACCGAAACGAAGTTGAGCGGATGAAGCAGCCGCTCGACATGGGCGCGTTCTGCCGTCGGCGCGAAGGTCAGTTCGAAACCGAGCACGAAGGGGCCGCCGGCCAGGGCTTTTGCCAGGGCCATGTCCCCGGCCGAAAAGTTGCTGGCAGCAGCGGATGAATTGGCCGATGGGGGAAGTTCCCGCTCCGCGAAGATGGCATCGATACCGACACTGGCAGGTTGTTGTGCCGCGATGCGGGTCAGCAGCTCTGCTACCAGAGTCCGAGGCCAGGGCCAGCGGCCGAAGCGCGCCAAGGACTCGTCATCCAGAGCCACTACGACCGGGCTCGTGTCCCCCCCGGGCGGCCGCCCGTCGGATATCAGGCCATCGAAGAAGCGTCCGTCAAGGTGCCCAAGAAAGGCGGGATGCGCGAGGGATAGGGCGCACAAGGCCAGCGTCAGGATGAATCCGGCGGCCAGGATCAGCGATCGGCCGCTGCGAAGCAGAGAACGGCGACTATTGCGGATCAGGGAAGGCACATCAGCATCCTTGTCTGCGTGCTGTCCGGGTCAGCCTGAACTTCCCGACTGAGCAGGAACTCATCGGATAGTGATCTCGGCGCGCCGGTTGCGCGGTTCGGGGGTCTGGTTCGGGGTTTTCACGAGGAGATCGGTATTACCACGGGAGGAGGTTTCGATACCGGCCGGGGCGGCGACCTGCGACACAAGCAGTTCAGATACCGTGGTCGCCCGCAGGAGACCGAGCTGATAGTTGAATTCGGCCGTACCCATGGTATCGGTGTGCCCGACCACTGACAGTTGCGCCGGATGCCGTTCCCGGATGGCCTTGACGATCGCCGGCAGGAGCAGTTGTGAATCAGGGCGGAGTTCGGTGGTGCCCTGTTTGAAGTAGAGCAGGAAGTGGGCCGGCGGCAAAGGCATGGCGGACAT
>JACMKN010000048.1 GCA_014380135.1 Deltaproteobacteria bacterium | reverse complement strand
GTCCCCAGGTGCAGAGCGACATCGAAGGTAAGCCCGGATTCGGGCCATTTCAGCAACCAGGGGACGAGAATCAGGTGGGCGGAGCTGCTGATGGGGAGTACTTCGGTGAAGCCTTGCAGGGCGCCGAGGACCAGGGCGTGAAGCAGATTCATGAACAATTCCTTTCTGTTTGGGAACGGAAAGAATACTGCAAGAATGCTGTAAAGGCAACTTATCAAATAGTCTCAGACGCTTGTAATGATACAAACAGGTTACATTTCTGTGGGCAGTCATTACAAAAAATGTTATCAATGTCAGGTTTTTATTTCTCTGATCAGCAAAGCCATCTGGAGGCATACACAATGTTTGGACTGATTCCAAAAGAAGAAAAGTTTTTTAAACTTTTCAAGGACATGACCGAAAATATCATCGACGGAGCCAAATTGCTCAAGGATATGCTCGACAATTTTGAAAACCCGAATGAAAGTCAGCGCAAGATCAAGGATGTGGAGCACAAGGGCGACTCCATTACCCATGATATCATACAGATGCTGAACAAGACCTTCGTAACTCCACTGGATCGCGAAGATATATATGCCCTGGCCTCCAAGCTGGATGACATCATCGACCTGATCGATGCTTCGGCGCAGCGGGTAATCATGTACAACGTTGATAGTATCCCTCCCGAAGCAAAGTCGCTCGGCTTTATCATACTGCAGTGCTGTTATGCGGTGGACAAGGCGGTTGCAATGCTGGGCAAGAAGACCAACGAGCAGATTTTTGCAGCCTGCGTCGAGATCAATGCGCTGGAAAATGAAGCCGATCGTGTCTCGCGCGAAGCGATCAGCCGTCTCTTTGACGAAGAGAAAGATCCGATCCAGTTGATCAAGTGGAAGGAAATTTATGAGACTCTGGAAAGGGCCACCGACAAGTGCGAGGATGCGGCCAATATTCTTGAAAGTGTGGTGGTAAAAAATGCTTGACCCGGCTTTTATCATGCTCTGTCTGGTGATACTGGCGGCGCTGGTCTTCGACTATATCAACGGGTTTCATGATACCGCCAATGCCATAGCAACCTGCGTTTCGACCCGGGCTCTCTCGATCAGGGCCGCCATAATCATGGCGGCCACGCTCAACTTTGCCGGTGCGATGATCTCCACCAAGGTAGCCGCCACAATCGGCAAGGGTATCGTGGATGGCTCCAATGTCACCCAGATGGTCGTGCTGGCCGGTATTATCGGCGCGATTGTCTGGGATTTGATCACCTGGTACTACGGCCTGCCATCTTCCTCCTCCCATGCCATCATCGGCGGCATAATCGGGGCGGCGTTCGCCCATGCCGGCCTCGGTGCCATCAAATGGGCCGGGCTGAACAAGATCGTCCTGGCGTTGGTCCTGTCGCCGATCCTTGGAACGGCGATAGGTTTTATATTCATGGTTATCATCTACCGGGTCTTCCGCAACAGTGCACCCAGCGGGCTCAACAAAAATTTCCGCCGCCTGCAGATTGTCTCGGCGGCCCTGATGGCATTTTCCCATGGAACGGCGGATGCACAGAAGTCGATGGGTGTCATCACGCTGGCCCTGGTCAGCTATGGGACCCTGAAAACCTTTGCCGTACCCTGGGAGGTCATGGTGGCCTGCGCTACGGCCATGGCTTTTGGAACGGCGGCCGGCGGCTGGCGTATCATCAAGACCGTCGGCAGTGATTTTGTCAAGCTTCAGCCGGTACATGGTTTTTGTGTCGAGACCGCTTCGGCCGGCGTTATCCTGGGAGCCTCGGCCTTCGGTATGCCGACCAGTACCACCCATGTCATCACCTCCACCATTCTGGGGGTCGGTCTCTCCAAAAGGCTCAACGCCGTCAACTGGAATGTCGCCAAGCGGATTCTGATCGCCTGGGTTCTGACCATTCCGGCCTCGGCGCTGGTGGCCTACCTGACCTATCAGATATTGAGCCCTCTGCTGGGCAAGTGAACAATCTGCTACGGGTAATACATGCTGAAACCTAAAACGCTGAACTTTTCCATTGTCTGGCCGGCACTGTGTGCCGGCCAGACGATTTTGATGCTCTGGCTGTCACTCATGCCGGTCGATTCAATCCCGCCGGTCGGTCTGGGGTGGGATAAGCTGAATCATGCCGCAGCGATTGCTGTTGTTACTTTTCTGGCCTTTCTGACATTCAAGTCTCGCAGGTGGGCGGCCCGGGCCGCTTTTTTGTACGGCATTTCCCTAGGGGTTCTGATCGAGGTTTTCCAGGCAATCTTTACAACCACCCGCAGTGCGGAGTGGGGCGACCTGCTGGCCGATCTGATCGGTGCCGGATCGGTCTGGTGTTTGATATCTGTTATTAAGCGGAAGCGGGAACGGTCATGAAAAGACGGCCATTTTTGATATTTTATCACCGATTTTCCGGTTATTTCCCCCCTTGCCTTAGCGGGCACAAGCGGGCATAATGCATCAATTTTACGATGGGAGCCTGACTCATGCCACTACGCGTCTACAACACCCTCTCCGGTGAAAAGGAAACCTTTGTCCCGCTGGTGCCCGGCAAAGCCGGCATGTACGTTTGCGGGGTGACGGTCTACGACTATTGCCACATCGGCCATGCCCGTGCCAATGTGGTTTTTGACATCATCTTCCGCTATCTGAAATATGCCGGCTATGATGTGACCTATGTTCGCAACTACACCGACATCGATGACAAAATCATCAACCGGGCCAATCAGGAAGGGTGCGATTACCGTACCATTTCCGAGCGCTACATCCAGGCCTTCGACGAGGATATGGCGCGCCTGGGATTGGCCAAGCCGACCGTGGAACCAAAGGCCACCGATCATATCGGCGGTATCATCACCATCATAGAGGCGTTGGTTGCCAAGGGGCACGCCTATGCCTCCGAGGGGGACGTTTACTACGCCGTAGAAACATTTCCAGAATATCTGAAGCTCTCCGGGCGCAATCTGGAAGAGATGCAGGCCGGCGCCAGGGTCGAGGTGGGTGACAAGAAGCGCAATCCGATGGATTTTGCGCTCTGGAAGGGCTCCAAGCCGGGTGAGCCGTGGTGGGATTCTCCCTGGGGAAAGGGACGCCCCGGTTGGCATATCGAGTGTTCGGCCATGAGCATGGAGTTTCTGGGGAAGACCTTTGATTTTCATGGCGGCGGCAAGGATCTGATCTTCCCGCATCACGAAAACGAGATCGCCCAGTCCGAAGCGGCCAACGGTTGCCGCTTCGTGCGCTACTGGCTGCACAATGGTTTCGTCAACATCAACTCCGAAAAGATGAGCAAGTCGCTGGGCAACTTTTTCACGATTCGTGAGGTGCTGGACAAATTTGACCCGGAAACGCTGCGTTTCTTTATCCTGTCAGCACATTACCGTTCGCCGATCGATTTCTCCGACCAGAACCTGGATGAAGCCCGCACCGGCCTGGAGCGGATTTACTCCTGTCTGGCTGCAGTCGACGAGGTTTTGAACCGGATCCCGCCAGCGGCCGAGTTTCCCGCCGTCGAGCACCTCTCGCCGATCGGGCTGGAACTGCAGGAAAGGGTGGCACAGTTCATTCCCCGTTTTGTCGAGGCGCTGGACGATGACTTCAACACCGCCCAGGCGCTGGGGGTCATATTTGAGACCGTACGGGCCACCAACCGCTTTCTGGCCGAATCCAAAGAGTATTCACCGGTGGGCCTGTCGCTGATCGCGCATGTCCGGCATCTGTTTGATGAAGTCGGCGCCGTGCTGGGACTGTTTTCGACAAAGCCGATCGCCTGGCTGGATGGTATCAAAAACACCAAGGCTGATCGGATCGACATGACTTCGGAAGAAATCGAGTGTTTGATTGTAGAACGCGCCCAGGCGCGTGCTGCCAGGAATTTCAAGCGGAGCGATGAAATACGCGACCTGCTGCTGGAAAAAGGGATCCAGTTGCTGGACTCGGCCCAAGGGACAACCTGGAATGTGAAATAGCCCTTCGACTCCGCTCAGGGAACGGAGACCGGTGGCTGAGCGGAGCCGAAGCCAGCGGAGTCGAAGGGAGGAGCCACAGGGCGGGCGCAAAAGCCGGCTGATTGCTTACTGGTATTTGACTGTTATAGTTTATCCTACTACATCTGGCGAGGTTCAGCGTGGATTGGGAGTGCTGTTGGGACAGGGACGTTATCGAGATGGGGGATTGCCCCAACATCCATGAGGGCGATGAGGATCTGCTCGCCTCAAGACGCCGGCGTATCCTTGAAAAATGCAGTGATTGCGAAAAATTCAGGCGCGACCTGGGGCGCTTCAACGACAGCGGCCATCCGCTGGCGTCGGTTTTAGATCTGGTCCATGGCGAATATCAACGGCAGAGAAACCAGATACATTCACTGGTGAGTTTCCTCGACAACAAAACCATTGAAATCCGCTTCATGCACGAACTTGGTGTAGTTCTGCAAAGTTCGGTTGATCTGGAGGAGGTGCTTTCGGTGGCCCTGACCGCCATCACGGCCGGCAAGGGTTTCGGCATGAATCGCGCCTTTCTGCTGCTGGCCGACCGCGAAGCCGGGCTGCTGAAAGGATATCTGGCAATCGGTCCCCGAAATCTTGAAGAGGCCAGCCAGACCTGGAACGAGATTCTCAGCAACGACATGGATCTGAAAACACTGGCGCAGAACTTTCGCCTGAACAAACTTTCAACCGAGCGAGCCAAATTCCACGACATCCTGGAACAGCTTAAGGTTCCTCTTTCACATCACGAACACATTGCCATCAAGGCGCTGGACAGCAAGCATCCGCTGCTGATCGAGGATGCCTTTCATCACCCGGATGTTGATCCGAACTTCGCCGCTCAGTTGGGGGTCGATACCTTTCTGTTGATGCCGTTGATATCTCGAAATCGGCGGGTCGGCCTGATTATCGCCGACAACTGCATCACCCATCGCAGCATTACCGATGAAGACATGCATTCGCTCGAGACTTTCAGTTTCCCGGTGGCTTTTGCGATTGAGCGGGCTTCGTTATATGACAAGTTGCAGATCGAGCTGAGCCGTGCCACCGAAGCCGGAAAAAAACTGAAGGAACAGCAGGAACTGATCGTCAGGATGGAGAGTATGGCTCTGGTGGGAAGGATTACCTCCAGTATTGCCCATTCGGTACGGAACCCGCTGATGATCATCGGTGGATTTGCCCGTTCGATACTGAAAAACACCCCGTCATCCGATCCCAAGCGCGATTTCATCGAGTCGATTGTTTCCGAAACACAGCAATTGGAAGGGGTGCTGGATGAAATACTCAACTATTCCGATTCGCTGTATCCGACCAGGGATTTCTGGGACGTCACCCAGCTGATAGAAACCGCACTTCGGGATACCGCTGATGTATTGATGATGCGCGGTTATGCCAGCGGGTATTCGCCGGAACACGATCTGCCGGCGGTATATATCGATTTCAAACAGATTTCCTACTGCCTTCGTACCGTGCTGCAGAGTGACATCGACGGCATGGGGGACGACCGGACAATTGCGGTCAGCTCCTACCGCAACGGAGAATCCGTCGTTATCCGTATTGAGGACCGCAGCCGAACCTTGTCACAGGCGGAGCTGGACCATATCCTGGTGCCCTTTTCCGAAACCCGCGATCTGGGGGCCGGACTTGGGCTGGCGCTCTGCAAAACCATACTGGAAAAGCAGGGTATACCATTCGAAGCCCGTGCTGGTACCGAGGCAGGTGTTATCTATACCATCACACTTCCCACCCACAAGGAGGAACAGCAATGAGCAGATTATTGGTTGTGGACGATGAGGCAAATATCCGGCTGCTGTATTCGGAAGAGCTGGCGGATGAGGGTTATGAGGTGGTGACGGCAGGCAGTATCGTCGAAGCAACTGAAAAATTGCAGCTCGGCACCTTTGACCTGGCCGTACTGGATATCAAGCTTAAGAACGAGAGCGGCATCGAACTGCTGCAGCAGTTGGTCAAGGAACACCATGACCTGCCGGTGATCCTCTGCTCGGCCTTTTCCTGTTACAAAGATGATTTTTCGTCCTGGCTGGCCGATGGCTATGTGGTCAAATCGGGTGACTTGACCGAATTGAAGCATGAAATTGCACGGGTGTTGGCCAAAAAGGCCCAGAAGGCCAATGCGGGGCTGTAGTTTCCCTCTTATCAAAGGGGGACTTGATATTTAATACCAAGTCGCAATCAAACGATTACGTTGTTGGCTTCGTCGGTGACTCCTCAACGTACTGATGGTACGCCACGGTCGCCACTCTCCTTGCCGCCTAGTACTCATTTTGATTGCACCTTGGTATAATTCCATCCTCAAGGAGTATCTATGAAAGCCGTCATTATGGCGGGTGGCTTCGGCACCCGCATTCAGCCGCTCACCGGCAGTATCCCCAAGCCGATGATTCCGCTTTTCAACCGCCCGATCATGCTGCACATCGTGGAACTGCTGAAGAAGTATGACATCACCGAACTGGTGATGCTGCTTTACCATCAGCCGTTCTATATCAAAAATTTCTTCCGTGACGGAGCCGATTTCGGCGTAAAGATCACCTATGTCACCCCACTGCAGGACATGGGCACGGCCGGGGCGGTCAAGGCGGCCGAGAAATATCTGGATGAGCGTTTCATGGTTATCAGTGGCGATCTGCTGACCGACTTCAACCTGAAGAAGATCATGGATTTTCATGCCGATAACCACGCCAAGGCCACCATCACGTTGACATCGGTCAAGGATCCGCTCCAGTTTGGCGTCGTGATCACTGACAAGGAAAAACGTATCACCCAGTTCCTGGAAAAGCCGGGCTGGGGCGAGGTCATCTCGGATACTATCAACACCGGCATTTATGTGCTGGAACCGGAAGTGCTCAAATACATCCCCGAGGGTGAAAACTTCGATTTCTCGCAGGATCTGTTTCCGTTGATGCTGAAGCAAAAAGACGCCTTGTTCGGCGTGACGGCCAAGGGCTACTGGCGCGACATCGGCAATACCGATTCGTATCGCGAGGCCTACCACGACATCTTCCGCGGCAGGATCAATCTGAAGATCGACGAGCCCAAACAGGATTTTGTCGGCAAGGATCTGCGGATTGGCGCCGATGTAAAACTGGAGCATGCCGGAGGCCTGGAGGGTACCGTCGTGATCGGCGATAACAGCCAGGTGCTGGGGGATGTGCGCATCAAGGATACGGTCATCGGCCGCAACTGTACGATTGAAGCCGGGGTCAAACTGAGCCGCTGCATCATCTGGGACAACTCCTATATCAAGAAAGGGGCCAAGATTACCGACAGCGTTATCTGCTCCAACGTCCGTGTCGGGCAGGGAGCGGTACTGGAAGAGGGCGTCATCGTGGCCGAGGACACCTCGATCGGCGACGAAGCGGTCATCAAGGCCGACGTCAAGATCTGGCCCAAGAAAACAATAGAGGCCGGGGCGACCGTTACATCCAACATGATCTGGGGCGAAAAATGGAAAAAGGCGATCTTCGAGGGAGCCATCATCAAGGGGCTCTCCAATGTGGAGTTGACCCCGGAGTTTGTGGCCAAGCTGGGTTGCGCCTACGGTTCCTCGCTTCCCAAGGGGAGCTTTGTGCTGGCCGGCCGGGATTCATCACCCTCTTCGCGCATGCTGAAGCGCTGCTTCGTCGGCGGTCTGCTGTCGGCAGGCGTCAATGTGCGTGACATGAAGATGACCTCGCTGCCGCTTCTGCGCTACAAACTCAAGACCTTCGGAGAGCTCGGCGGTGTGCATTTCCGTCAGGCCCAGGATGACCCGGCCTCGCTGGAGATCGTCTTCCTGGATGGCGACGGTCTCGATTTTTCCAGCAACATGGGCAAGAACGTCGAGCGCACCTTTTTCAAGGAAAATTTCCGGCGGGCGCACCATACCGAACCGGGTGTACTGAATGACATCAACAATGTCGGTGATTTTTACCGCGAGGGTTTCCTGCGGGCTCTGGATCGCGAAGTGCTGAAAAAGGCCGCCTTCACGGTTGTCGTCGACTTCAGCTTCTCTCCGGCCAGTCAGACCCTGCCGCAACTGCTGAACGAACTTGGTTTCTCGGTGATTGCCCTGAACGCCTATGTTGATGAAGGGCGCGGAGTGCAGCTCAAGGCAAGTAATGAAGCCCTCAGGCAGCTTGCAACAATTGTTTCGTCACTGGGCGCCCAGGCCGGTTTCTGGCTGCATCCGACCGCCGAGGCGATCACGATGGTGGATGAAACCGGGAAAATTCACAGCGGTGTGGAACTGCTTTCGCTGGTGGTGGCGATGCTGATCAAGTCCGGGCAGAAGGGAACCATTGCCGTTCCGGTGCAGGCGCCTTCAACCATCGAACTGATGGCCGAACAGAAGCGCTGCCATGTGACCCGTACCAAAAGTTCCGATCGTGCCATGCTGGAGGCCGCCACCTCGTCGGAAATCGTCCTGGCCGGCACCACCGATGGTCGCTTTGCCTTCCCCCGTTTTCAGGCCGCTTTTGACGGCATGTTTGCGATCGCCAAACTGATGGAGCTGGCGGCTTTCTGCGCAATGCCGCTTTCCCAGGGACTCTCCGCCGTGCCGCTCCGCGCCTTTTTACAGACCACCATTTCCTGCCCCTGGGAGATGAAGGGGGGCATCATGCGCAAGATGAGCGAAGACAGCCTGGAAAAGGAAGCCTCCTTCATTGACGGAATCAAGGTGCATTTCAACAATGATGAATGGATTCTGGTGCTGCCGGACCAGTACCTTCCCAGTATGCACATCGTGGCCGAAGCCAAGGATCAGAAAACGGCTCAAAAGCTGTTGTCGGAGTATAAGTTGAAGTTGGAAACCTGGAAGAAAGAACTGATTGTAGCATAAATACTGATAATGCTGGTTCTACCATCACCTTCAGGTTATCAGTAAAGGAATCATTGCCCCATGCCAATCCCTCTCGACGTGGTCATCGTATGGCATATGCACCAGCCGTACTACAAAGACCCGCTTAAAAATGAATACTCTCTGCCCTGGACCTATCTGCACGGCATCAAGGACTATTTCGACATGCCGGCCATAGTGGAAGATACACCCGGGGCACAGGCGGTCTTCAATCTGGTGCCGTCACTGATTGAACAGATCCTGGACTACTCGGTCGGAACGGCTGTCGATCCGTTTCTGCAGAAGGGGATGGCCGACCCGGCCGACCTTTCCCAGGATGACCGCATCTTCCTGCTGGAGAACTTCTTTTCGGCCAATCGCCAACATATGATCGAACCTTCCCGCCGCTACCTGGAGTTGCTCTACATGGCGGGTGAAGGGAAGGCGGGCAGCGCCAGGGATCGGGTCAGGCATTTCAGCAATCAGGACCTGCTGGATCTGCAGGTCTGGTTTTTCCTGGCCTGGACCGGTGAGGCCGCCCGTCGCCGTTATCCGGTCTTTGCCGAGCTGGTCGCCAAGGGAGAAAAATTTACCGCCGCCGACAAGGATCTGCTGTTCGCAACCCAGCGGGAGGTGCTGCAGGCCATCATTCCTCTGTACAAGCGCCTGCATGAAGAGGGGCGCATCGAATTGTCGGTGACCCCCTACTATCATCCGATCCTGCCGCTTTTGTGTGACCTGCGGACGGCCCAGACCGCCATGCCGCGAGTCACGCTTCCCACAGCCAGCTTTCGCCATGCCCAGGATGCCCGCGCCCAGATCCGCCGGGGTATCGATTATTTCCGCGAGATATTCGGTTTTACTCCGGAAGGGATGTGGCCGTCGGAAGGGTCGGTCAGCAACGAGGCGCTGGGCATCATCAGCGAATGCGGCATAAAATGGGTCGCCACCGACGAGGAAATTCTGGCAAAAAGCATGGATGGCGGTCTGGGGAGTCACAAGGAGCGGCTCTACCGTCCCTGGCGCTATTCCGGCAGCCAGGGTGATCTCGGTATCTTTTTCCGGGATCACCAGCTTTCCGATCTGGTCGGTTTTACCTACTCCCAGTGGGATGCCGCCCGGGCGGTCGGCGACCTGTGCGCCCGCCTGAACGCGATCAAGGCCCGCGTCGGAGGTGAAGGGCGGGTGGTGCCGATCATTCTGGACGGGGAAAACGCCTGGGAATACTACCCCAACAACGCCTACAATTTTCTGCAGGGCATGTACCGCGGTATCGCCGGCTCCCCTACTCTAAACCTGACGACCTGTTCGCAGGTGCTGAAGCATACCCGTTTTGATGGTCGTCTGCACAACATCCATCCCGGCTCCTGGATCAACGGCAACTACGGCATCTGGATCGGGCATCCCGAAGAAAACCTGGCCTGGGATCTGTTGGCAGAGGCCCGCCAGGCAGCGGTATCCGGCCATCCGCTGGTCGCGGCGGCCCTGGAGAGCGGCGCCATGTCTTCGGATGTCACCGTCGAATTGATCTGTCGCTCATTGTATGCCGCCGAGGGCAGCGACTGGTTCTGGTGGTACGGCGATGACCACTTCTCACCGCACAGCGACCGTTTCGACCGGCTTTTCCGGCAACACCTGATGAACGTCTACCGTCTGCTGGGACAAGACCCGCCCCGCGGATTGCTGGAACCGATCAAGAAGAAGAACCCGGCCGGTCTGATCCGTGAACCGGCGGCCTTTATCGACCCGGATATCGATGGCCGCATCAGCGACTACTTCGAATGGCTGGCGGCCGGATTATACGACCTGACCCGCCAGGGCTCGGCCATGCACTCATCCGACCGGATGCTGCAGAGCTTCTACTACGGTTATAACAAGACCTCGCTGTTTTTCAGGATCGACGGCGTACAGGACCTTTCCCGTTTGCTCAAGGAGGTCGACGTACTCAACCTGCACCTGATATACGACCGGGAATATCGTCTGCCGCTGCAGATGAAGAATGACGAAGGGCTGCTGCTGGTCAAGGAGAACGGCGTCTGGACGCCGACCCGCGGCTACTGCCGCTGGAAGATCGCCAAAACCTGCGAGATCAGTGTCCCGCTTGACATCATCAAGCCGACGCCCGGCAGCAAATTGTTTGCTTCCATGTCGCTGGTGCGGGATAACGAGGAGATTGGCCGCTGGCCTACCGATGCGCCGCTGATGCTGTTTTATGCCGGGCCGGAGATCGAGTTGGACAACTGGTTGATTTAAAACAAGGAGATTGCATGTCCGAACTTCGCTGGGATCCGATAAAACTGCACTGGGTAATCATTGCCATTGAGCGGGGTCGTCGTCCGCGAGACTTTCAGGTTGAAGATGAGCGCGGTGGCATGACCGCCTGTCCGTTCTGCTACGGCAACGAGGACAAAACCCCGCCGGAGATCTTCGCCATCCGTCCCAGTGGTCTGCCGAATGCCGCCAACTGGCGCGTGCGGGTAATACCCAATAAATACCCGGCCTTGCGGGTGGAGGGCGAACTCAACAACCGCGGCTACGGCATGTATGATGTGATGAACGGGATCGGCGCCCATGAGGTGATCATCGAAACCCCTGATCACAGCCGCGCGCTGGCCGACCTGACTCCCCACGAAATCACCGATGTTCTGATCGCATACCGCCACCGCTACCTGGACCTGCGCAAGGATTTCCGCTTCCGTTATATGGTGCTGTTCAAAAACCACGGCACCCGCGCCGGGGCCACCCTGCAGCACTCCCACAGTCAGCTGATAGCGGTGCCGCTTTTGCCGCCGGTGGCCACCACCCAGCTCAAGGTGGCCCGCAACTATTTCGGCATCAAGGAACGCTGTATTTTCTGTGATATGATCGAATTTGAACTGCGCGAAGGCATCCGCGTCGTCAGGGAGTTCTCGAACTTTGTGATCCTGACCCCCTACGCCTCCAGTTCTCCCTTTGAATTGCGTCTGTTCCCCAAGCGTCACAGTCACGACTTCGCGCTGATGAACGATTCCCAACTGGCGGAGCTGGCGGTGGCGATGAAAGACATGCTGCTGCGGATCAAAACCGTGCTGCGCGATGCCCCCTACAACTTCATTCTGTATACCGCTCCGCCCATGCACCGTCGTCCCGGCAAGCCCGGACACTGGAATTCACTTGAGCATGATTATCACTGGCACATCGAACTGGTACCGCGCCTGACCCAGGTGGCCGGTTTCGAGTGGGGTACCGGATTCTACATCAACCCGACCTCGCCCGAGGATGCGGCCCAGTTTCTGCGCGACGCGGATGTCTGAACTGCAGCAGACGCTGGACGCACTCTACGCAACCCGCTCACCACAGCACCTGGCCAATGATCCGCTCTCCTTCTGCCACCGTTATGCCGATCCGCTCGATCGGGAGGTGGCGGCGGTAATCGCTTCCGCCTTCGCCTACGGAAATGTAGCGATCATCCTGCGCACACTGGAGTCTATCTTTGCCGAGTTGGGACCGTCGCCGCGCCGATATGTGGAGAGTTTTGATCCGCAACAGGGGCTGAGAACATTCTCCTCTTTCAAGCATCGTTTCAACGATGGTCGTGACCTGTGTGCCCTGTTGTGGGCGCTGCGCAGCATGATCAAGCTGGCCGGAAGTGTCGAGGCTTTTTTTCTGCGAGCTTACGACAGCGCTGCCGAGGATCTGACCGGTGCGCTGAACGGCTATTCTGCAGCTGTGCTGACAATCGATTATGAGCCGGTATTCGGAACCAATCAAATCCCCGCCGATTCATATTTCCCCTTTCTGTTCCCCGCCCCCGCCGCCGGCAGTGCCTGCAAGCGCCTCTGCATGTTTCTGCGCTGGGTGGTGCGCCAAAATGACGGCATCGACCTGGGTCTCTGGCACGCTGTCTCACCGGCACAGCTGCTGATTCCGGTCGATACCCATATAAGCCGCATCTGCCGATATCTCGGTTTCACCAGCAGAAAAGCGGCCGACTGGCGCATGGCGCGGGAAATCACGGCGGCGCTGCGCCGACTCGATCCTGCTGACCCGGTCAAATATGACTTCTCGATTGCGCACCTGGGCATCAGTGAGGGTTGTGACGGCAAAGACGGAACGTACTGCCTGACCTGTCCGATTGCCGGAATATGCCCGCAACTCCGCGCCAATAGCGGAAAAATCCCGGTCTAATAATTTGACACACAACCGCTTTACTGCTATAGGACTAACGTTGTTTCAGGCAGTTCCACCAATTGCTGCACAATAAAGACTCACCATCTTCAGCGAGGGGTCGCGATGATAATTCAGTGTGAACAGTGTCAGACCAGGTTTCGGCTTGACGATTCAAAGGTCACCGACAAAGGTGTCAAGGTCCGCTGTGCAAAATGCAGGCATGTCTTCGCTGTGCGCAAGGAACAGCCGCAGACGGAAGTATCCGATTTCAGCCCTTCGCTTGAGCAGACTGCAGTTGCCGCCCGGCAGACAGATTCCGGGGAAAATCCGGTATCCGATGCGCTAGCACCACCAGTACCAGTACCAGCGCCTTCGTTTTCATTTGGTGATGATGTGCCGGAAGAGCAAACCGACGGTACCGTTCGTATGGAATCCGGCCTGTTTGGTGCTCCCCTGGCCGTCGTTGCAACTTCATCGACCGCCCGAGACCAGTTCGGTTTTTCTTCGCTGCAGGAAGACCAGAGCGTTGCGGACGAACCGGATCATAAACCACTTTCGCCGGGGGAAGTCGGTTTTACTGATTTCGATTTCGGGGATAGTGGCGCTGAAGCTGACGGCTCGCTGGCGGCAGAACCGCTTGTGACCGATTTTGCCGACAAGGCTATGCTTCCGGCTCCAACGGCAGCGGATCCGGCCAAGGATGAAGAAGCGCAAGGTCTTGATTTCTCCGATGATGACATGTTTGGAGCAGTGGTTCAGCCGGCTGCTGAAGAGCCGGCCGATTCAATCACTTTTGACTTCGGAACCGACAGTTTTGCGGATTCGATGAATATGGGCGGTTCCGACTCGGGACAGAAAGGCTCCTCAAACGATCAGGAATCGACCGGCGAAGCACCCTTCAGCCTGGGAGAAATCGACTTCGGTGACGAACTGACCGCCGTGGCGGTACAGCAGGTTAATCCGGACGAACTCAAGCCATCCCAGAAAATACTGTTCGCTCCTCTGGCGCAGGCTCAGGAAAAACCGGCTGAAGACGATGAACAGAAAAGGGTGTTATTGGGAATCCTGCCCGACGATCAGGAAGAGCTGCCGCCGCTTTCAATTACCTCCCGACGCAAGCAGAGCCCGTTTTTCACCGCCCTGATATCGGCAGCGGCTTTACTGGTGGTCGGAGTGCTCGGCTATTACGGCTATTCCACATTTTCATCCGATAAAGGCAGCGTTGCGCAGGAGGCTGGAAAGATAAGTGTACGTGCAGTCAAGGCGGCCTATGTACAGAATGCCACGGCCGGCACATTGCTGGTCATCTCCGGAGAGGCGCTTAATGAGTATTCCAAGCCAAGGGCAGCACTTCAGGTAAAAGGGACAATGTTTGATGCCGGCGGGCGGGTTCTGGCCACCAAGATCGTCTACTGCGGCAATCCGCTGACCAATGAACAGCTGCTCAGCCTGCCGCTGGACAAGATTGAGGCCGCCATGTCCAATCAGTTTGGTGACTCGCTGGCCAATCTGGAGGTGTCTGCCGGCAAGGCGGTGCCGTTTACGATTGTCATCGCCAATCCGGCCAAAGAGGGGCAGGATTTTGCGGTGGAACCGGCCGGATCTACGGTAGCGACCGGCAAACAGCAATAGCCCGATAATCCTCCTTAACAGGTATAAAATGGAAAGGGCCGTCCGTTATTGCAACGGGCGGCCCTTTCTGCTTCTGATCATCCCGGAGGGCTGCTGTTTTACAGAATCTCCACCAGCCTGATTTCAAAATTCAGGTCGCAACCGGCCAGCGGATGGTTGGCGTCCAGTGTAATGGTCGTATCGGTAACTTCGGTTACCAGAACCGGCATCGGGCTGCCGTCCTGCAGGATGACTTCCATCTGCTGCCCCGGTTCCGGGTTGATGTCGGCCGGAATCTCGCTGCGCTCCAGCACGGCCACCATCTCATCGGCACGCTGGCCATAGGCGTCGTCAGCCGAAATTGATACCTTGATGCTCTGTCCCACCTCAAGTCCGACAACGGCCTCCTCGAATTTCGGAATCAGGCTGCCTTCTCCGATAACGAACTCCAACGGGCCGGTCGCCTGGCTACCGCAGCCGCAACCCTCGCCGCCTTCATCGCCGCACCGTTCCACAAAACCTTCCGAAGTATCGAAGATGCTGCCGTCTTCCAGCTTGCCGGTGTAATGAACCTTGACCTTGTCGCCTGTTTTTGCCTGTGCCATGTAATTGTCCTTTCTGGGTGTATTCCCGTTATCAGCGGGAGATATTAAGGGTTTCGATAATTTTATTAAGCAGTACGGGATCTCCGGTGATCCTGACCCTCTTGTGGCGGGATGTGTCTCCGGAGATTATCTCCACGTATGATTTGGCTACTCCGAACAGGTCGGCCAGAAATTCCCGGCAGAGCTTGTTGGCTGCGCCGTCCACCGGTGGCGAGGTGAGCCGGATCTTGAGAGCTTCGCCCTGCAGACCGCAGATCTGGTTCTTTGAGGCCCGCGGCTGGACATGAATGCTCAGTACGATACCGTCTTCGGTAACGGTGAAAAATGGGTGTTCAGACCGGTTCATCACCGGATAGCTGGCGGGCAAAACTGTCCAGTAGCCCTTTGAAGCTCATTTCGAACTGGATTTTCTGGCGGCGAACCTCTTCGATGCGGGTCTTCAGCTCGCCAAGCAGACGCTCGGAGTCGGCCACGATCCGCTCTCCTTTCAGCTCCGCCCCGGAGACGATCAGCGCGGCCTCTTTAAGGGCATTGGCCTTCATCTCTTCAATGACGCGCTGGGCCGAAAGCAGGGTTTGACGGAGTTCACGCTCCCGCTCCGCCATATCGAGTGCATCGCGACTGTGACGGGACAGCTGTTCCTTCAGCTCGCTATTCTCGCGGATCAGCCCTTCCATCTCGCCTGCCACCGTTTGCAGGAAAGCGTCCACATCCTCCGGATCAAGCCCCCTGAATGTCTTGACCTTGAACTGCTGCTGCTGGATATCGAGCGGGGAGATCTTCATTGCCGGTTAACCTCTCAGTTTAAGTGACATGCTGCTGTTCATCAGATAATGGTAGGCGGTGTCGAAAAAGATAATCTGAAGAACATAAATGGCGGCAAAGGCAACCAGTGGCGACAGATCCAGCATGCCGGTGTCCGGCATATGTCGCCGTATGCGGCGCAGCAGCGGATCAGTAACACGGTAGATGAAACTGACGATCGGATTATAGGGATCGGCGTTGACCCACGAAACCACGACGCTGGCCAGCAGGACGTACTTGTAGATCGTCAGAAGACCACTGGCCAGTTCGACGATCTTGGCCAGTGCCAGCAGTATGTTTCCGAAAAGTACCATCTGTATACCCCGTCACTATGGATAAAATACGCGACACTATGCATTAATCACAAAGCAAAGTCAAAACAGAATGACGGGTACTATTGCCATGCGGCCAGCGGTCTGCTACTATGCTCCGCCAGGGCGGCAGAGTGCCGCCTTCTTTTATTGGAGAACAGCATGCCCAATTTGCAGCAGTATCTTGACGCGGCGGTCGAGGCGGCTCGCATCGCCGGAGCCTACCAGCGCTACCGCTTCGAATCAACCCTGAAGATTGACCTGAAGGGTGACAAGGACCTGGTGACCGAGGTTGACAGGGAATCGGAACGGCTGATTGTGGAGCACTTGCGGACGCGTTTCCCTGACCACGACATGCTGGCCGAGGAGGGTGACTATCTCCGGAGCGGCTCTGCCTTTCGCTGGATCATCGACCCTGTGGACGGCACCACCAACTATGCCCACGGCTTTCCCTGGTTCTGCACATCGATCGGGCTTCAGTTCGCAGGTGAGATGGTGGCGGCCGTGATTTACAATCCGATCTACGATGAGCTCTTCACTGCAACCAAAGGAGGCGGAGCTTTTCTGAATGGACGCCGGCTGGCCGTTTCCGCCCACACCCCTCTGAAAAGCGCACTGCTGGGAACCGGTTTTCCTTATGACTGCGCCAGCGATCCCGCCAACAACTTTGCCAATTTTATCGCTTTCCAGAAAGCCGCACGCGGCATCCGCCGGGCGGGCGCCGCGGCCCTGGATCTGGCCTGCGTGGCGGCCGGACGGCTGGATGGCTTCTGGGAGCTGAAGCTGAAACCTTGGGATGTGGCCGCCGGTCTGCTGCTGGTGAGTGAAGCGGGCGGCAGGGTGACAACCTTCGATGGCTCTGCCTATGACGTATTCAACGACCGGATCGTGGCCAGCAACGGCCTGATCCATGACGAGATGATCGCCATGCTGGCTGCTGTGTCCGCCGGAGGTGCCGCGTGAACAGAAAAATGATCGCCCTGCTGCTCTCGGCCCTGGTGCTGCCCGGATTGGGTCAGCTCTACCTTGGACGCAAGGCCGTCGGCGGCATTATCCTCGTAATCGTCAATCTGATTCTGCTGCTGGCGCTGTTCGTACTGCTGCGCGGGCTTTCGCCGGTGATCGCCTCGCAGATTGCCGGCGGTGCGATCAGCATATCCCCCTCCGAGGTAATCAAGGCGCTGGATGACGCCAGTGGCTTTGGAAAAGGGGTCCTGGCCGCCTTTTCCCTGGTGTGGCTGTTTTCAATAGTGGACATACTCAGGTTTCGCGAAGAGAAATAAGAGTTTTACAGCTCTTTTATTGTGTTAAAAATGCTGCATCAATAGTGTATTCAAATTGACAAACAGCGTTATTTTGTGGTATTGCTAAAAAGGTTTATTCAAAATGAAATTCGTTCGTCCATGGCGAGCGGAATCGGGGAGAAAATGATCGTTTCAAAAATCATCGGCAGCGGCTCTTGCCTGCCGGACCGGGTCATACCTAACAGCCATTTCGATTATCTGGTGGAAAATGCCGACGAGTGGATCTTTTCGCGCACCGGCATCCGCGAGCGGCGCTTTGCCCATGCTGATCAGGCCACATCCGACCTGGCCACGATCGCTGCAAAAAATGCCCTGGAAGCGGCCGGTATTGATGCCTCCCAGCTGGACTGCATCGTTGTCGGAACCTCCACACCCGACATGAGCCTGCCCTCCACCGCCTGTATTGTGCAGGAAAACATTGTCGCCAAAAACGCCTTTGCCTTCGATATCAACGCGGTCTGCTCAAGCTTTGTCTATGCGCTGGAGATCGCTGACAACTTTATCAAATGCGGCAAATACAAGACCGTCCTGGCGATCGGTGCCGACACCTACTCCAGAATCCTCGATTTCAACGACAAGACCAGCTGCCCGCTCTTCGGCGACGGCGCCGGCGCAGCCATCCTCAGCAGCGGCGGAGACGAAAAAACCGGGATTCAGCACACCTATATGCGCAGTGACGGCAAGGGTTGGCCGTTGATCCAGGTGCCATCCTCGGGCTCTCGCAAGCCGGTTACTCCCGAGACTATCGAGGCCCGTGAGATCTTTTTCCAGATGGCCGGCAAGCAGGTCTACGTATTTGCAACCGAGGTTATTCCGGACATCATCAACAAACTCTGTGCGAAAGCGGGCATCACTCCGACTGACCTGGATTACATCATTCCCCACCAGGCCAACATACGCATGATCGATTTCATCTCCAAAAAAAGCGATTTTCCAAAGGAACGCTTCCTGCTCAACCTCGACCGCTGCGGCAACACCTCGGCCGCCTCGGTGGCCCTGGTGCTGGACGAGAACCTGCGCAACGGCACGATCAAGCCCGGCCACCTGGTACTGGCGATGGGCTTCGGCGGCGGTCTGACCTGGGGCGGTTTGCTAATCAGGTTTTAACCC
>JACMKN010000304.1 GCA_014380135.1 Deltaproteobacteria bacterium | reverse complement strand
GTTCAGTGAGCTCGACCATCAGTCGCCCGGCAAGCGAGCGTAAAACCTGTGTATTGTATGTGCTGTGGTTCCCATCCGTCAACAGCTTTTCTCGTTCGGCAGCCAGTTGTTCAAGCACTGCCCCGTACTCTTCGCCGATAACATCGGCAATAAGGTCCCGCACATCAGCCGCCAGGGTTGGACAGCGCCCTCCGGTAGAGACGGCTATTTCCAGCGCTCCGCGGCGCAGGACAGCCGGAAAGGTAAAGTTTCCAGCCAAAGGATTATCGACTACGGAGACAAGCAGCCCGCGCTCCATGGCATCTGAAGCGACACTCAGGTTCACCGCGGCATCATCGGTGGCAGCAACCACCAGAAAAGCATGGTCAAGATCCTCAGCGCCATAGCGACCGATGCGTACAGAGATTGAACCGGCGGCCGCCAGTTTTGCAATCTCCGGGCAGACCTCCTGGGCCACCAACCGGCTGGCAACACCCGCCGCCGACAGAGCCTGGAGTTTGCGCAGCGCCACTTTTCCGCCGCCGACGATAACCGCCGTTTTACCGCGCATGTCTATGTTTAATGGAAGTGTCGACATCCCCGATTTCCTCCGACTGTGCACACCATACTCTCTTGCGCCCTTCTTTTCAACGCAATGCCGCATCCGGAGTTTGGACTTGATTTTTTCAGCTTCTGGTATATCATTCGCAAACAAATATAATTTCTCAAAGGAGACATACAGATGGCTAGTGAAAACGTAATGGCGTTCACCGACGCAAATTTCGATAACGAGGTACTCCAATCCGACATACCGGTTCTTGTCGATTTCTGGGCTACCTGGTGCGCTCCCTGCAAGGCAATTGCTCCTCTGGTGGACGCAATAGCTGAAGAATATGCCGGAAAGGTCAAGGTTGGAAAGGTCAATGTGGATGAAAGTCAGGCTACGCCCGGCAAATACGGCGTACGCGGCATCCCGACCATCATACTGTTCAAAGGCGGAGTCGTGGTAGATCAAGTCGTTGGGGCGGTTCCCAAGTCGCAGATAGAAGCTCTGATCGCCAAAGCGCTCTAGGGTCAATGAACTTCATCTCGATACTGCTGGCGAGTCTGGCGGCTGTTTTCCTGATCTGGCCGGTTTCGATCGAAGCAGCTCCCAGGCCGGGCCAGGCTGCACCGGCTTTCAGGGTGATCACCACCTCCGGGCAACCGGTAACACTGGACAATTACCGCAATCATGTGCTGGTGGTGGATTTTTTCGCTACCTGGTGTCAGCCTTGCCGACAGTCAATCCCCCATCTGGTGGAAATGAATCGCAAGTATGGTAAACAGGGACTTCAGGTACTCGGGTTAAGCGCCGACGAAGATGGAGAGCGGCCAGTCAAGGCGTTTGCCAATGAGTTTCATATCAACTACCCGCTGGCATTGGCCGGTGACATTACCACCGCAGATTTTGGCATTCGTTCGGTGCCGGTCATGTTCGTGATAGACAGGAAGGGCACCATAGTCGAGGTTTACCGGGGATTTTCGGATGAAATGGGACGTTCGCTGGAACAGCTGATCAAGCGGCTGCTGGCAGAGAAGTAATTCCAATTTCAAATCAAAGATGAAATCAAGGCGGCGAGGATTGAGGCGACGAAGGCGTACAGATAGTACGTTGAGGAGCCGAAGACGAGCCAACGAAGATAGCGCTTTGATTTGGAAATGGAATAAGCTGTTCACATTCGGTACTGTTGTCCGGATAGAAAACCTTTATCAAACACAATCCGCAGGCCGGCGCAGTAACGCCGGCCTTTTGTCTGTTCCCTTCATGCAACAGTTGCTCGACATGGCCTGGCGCAAAGCGCCCCCGGCCGACATCCACCAGCGTTCCAGCCATCACTCGCACCATGTACTTCAGAAAACCCTCTCCCACCACATCAATGTTTATACTACTGCCGACCTGATTGATTACAACCGAATCCATACGGCGCACCGTGGTTTTAGCCACGCAGTTAGAGGCCCGGAAGGCGGCAAAATCATGCCTGCCGACAAAACAGCGGGCAGCCTCGATCATCGCAGGCAGATCAAGAGATTCTCGCACCTGCCAGCTGCACAACCTGTCCAGCGGTGAACGAATGGTGGAATTGAGAATGGTGTAACGATAATGCTTGGCAAGCGCCGCGCTGATCGGCTTGAAACCATCCGGCACCCGGCAGGCGGCCTGTACGGCAATATCATCCGGAAGATAACGATTGGTGCCCTCGATAAAGGCCCGCAGCGGGAGCTCGCGACTCGTTGCAAAAGCTGCCGGCATGGCCCGGGCATGCACGCCGGCATCGGTTCTGCCTGACGAACAGAGACGAACACGTTCCCCCAGCAGTTGTTCGAGCGCAGCCTCCACAACCTGTTGCACGGCCAGCCCGTTTGG
>JACMKN010000303.1 GCA_014380135.1 Deltaproteobacteria bacterium | reverse complement strand
TGCAAGCACCTCAATTCCGTTCGACTTGCATGTGTAAGGCACGCCGCCAGCGTTCGTTCTGAGCCAGGATCATACTCTCCAGTTTGTATTGAAAGTTTGTAACTCGAAAACTTATTACTGACAAAAATTTTATACAATCACTTGTCATTGCTATTCGGTTTTCAAAGACCAGCTGTGCAACCAGACGAACAATATACTCAAAGCATCCCGCCCTGTCAACAACTTTCTTCAGACAGCGGCGCTTTTCTTCGAGCACCGCTCGAACAATCTCTCCGCTCAAAAGGGACTCGCTTTCTATCACAGCCAATTCCAGATTGTCAAAATAAAAATACACCGATCGTAAAGTATTTTTACCGGAACTCCAACAGTCACTCAAAAACTTCATAAAATCCATGCGTTCCCAGCTTGTGTACTTTCATCAGATTCGTTGAGCCACGCGTTTCAATCGGGATCCCCATTGTAATAACAACCAGGTCTCCCTTATGAAAGCCCGTTGCCAACAGTTTTTTCTCCACCTCACTGATTTGCTGGTCGGTATTTTCCATTATCCCTACGTCGGTACAGTGCACTCCCCAATAGATCGAGAGACGGCGGCGGATATCCAGTGAGGCTGTGAATGCAATAATCGGTGTGGATGGGCGAAATGCTGAAATCAGTTCGGCAGTGCTGCCTGACCGGGTAAATACCACAATTGCCTTAGCCTTGAGGGAGGCTGCTGTGCGGCAGGACGACTCTGCAACCGCCTGGGCTACTGTTAAAGCCGAACCGTCAGGGACAACGCCAACCAGGAAATCCGTATTTTCTACATCCCTGGCAATGCGTACCATGGTTTCAACCGATTCTATCGGATAATCGCCCGAGGCCGTTTCCGCCGAGAGCATGATCGCATCGGTGCCATCGACGATGGCATTGGCGACATCGGACGTTTCGGCCCGGGTTGGTCGCGGATTACGGATCATCGAGTCCAGCATCTGGGTGGCGGTAATGACCGGCTTGCCGGCCCTGTTGCAGGCCTGGATGATCTTTTTCTGATAGATCGGCACCTTTTCCGGTTCAATCTCGACCCCCAGGTCACCACGCGCCACCATGACGATATCGGTAGCTTCAAGAATTTTTTTGAAGTTGCGTAGCGCCTCCGGTTTCTCGATCTTGGCCACGACCGGAGTGTCTTTACCTTTTGCAGCAATAATCGCCTTGATCTCTTCAATATCGCCAGCGGTACGCACAAACGAAAGCGCAATGAAATCAACACCCACTTCCAGAGCAAAATCAAGATCTATCAAATCCTTTTCAGTAAGACAGGGCGCCGACACATTCACCCCCGGCAAGTTGATCCCCTTGTTGTTTTTGAGCAGTCCGCCGGCAACGACCAAACAGCGCACCTGTTCACCTTCCAGCGCGACAACTTTCAATTCCAGCAATCCGTCATCCAGCAGAATTCGTGAACCGGGATGCACATCGTGAGGCAGAGAACGATAGATGGTCGGAATGATGCCATCAGCGCCAAGCACGTCATCGGTAGTGATAAGCACCTCCTGCCCCCTGGCAAGTACCATCCCCTCACCCATCATCTTGCCGGTCCTGATCTTCGGCCCTTGAAGGTCAGCAAGAATACCGACCTGACTCCCCAGCTTATCCGAAACATGACGGATGATCCGGATCAGTTCCAGCTTCTGGGAGTTTTCACCATGGGAGAAATTCAGCCTGAATATATCGACGCCGGCTTTGATCAATTTCTGTATCATTTCCGGCGATGAACTTACCGGGCCGACAGTTGCTACTATCTTGGTTTTGCGTGTTGATCTGGACATCCCAACTCCTTTAGTGTTGATTCTGTTTTACATAGTTCAGTGTGCCGCCCGCCAGAAGTTCCTGGCGCTGGCGATCTGAGACTTCCAGCAAAGTCGTGATTTCACGACCATTAACAAACACCGGTATCTGACCGGCCCCACTCTCAATAAGATGTCTTATTTCGGGAAACGATACCTGATCTCCCTGGCTGAAGAGATCAATATCAGCCGGATCTTTGAAAACCAGCGGCAAAATGCCGAAATTCACCAGATTGGCCTTGTGAATCCGGGCAAAACTCTTGACTATCTTGGCCCGGATTCCCAGATAACGGGGCGCAAGGGCGGCATGCTCACGGGACGACCCCTGACCATAGTTCTCACCGGCGACAACGACACCGTTTCCGGCAGCAGTAGCACGAGCAGGAAAATCCGCATTCACCTGTTCGAAGACATGCTCGCTGATGGCCGGGATGTTGCTGCGCAGCGGCAAGACCTTGTTGCCGGCCGGCATGATGTGGTCGGTAGTTATATTGTCCCCCAGTTTGATGACAACACCGGCCTGCAGGCTATCCGGCAAAGCTTCGAAATCGGGAAACGGAACGATATTCGGTCCGGTCTTGATCTCTACCGCAGAACCGTCTTCCAGCGGGAAGATGATGCCGGAATCGTCCAGCAGATATTTCTCGGGATTCCGTACCGCCGGATAGGGCTTGATCTCTCCCAATTTGCGCGGATCGGTAATTACGCCGTAAATGCCTGCCGCAGCGGCGGTTTCCGGCGAACAGAGATAAACCTTGTCGCCCATGGTGCCGCTTCGGCCTGGAAAGTTGCGCGGAAAGGTGCGCAATGAAACCTGGTTCGTGCCGGGGGCCTGCCCCATACCGATGCATCCCAGACAGCCGGACTGATGAATACTGACTCCAGCCATCAGCAGCATCAAGACACCGCCGTCCTGGGCAACATTCTCCAGCGCCTGACGACTGCCCGGATTAACATGAAAATGTACTCCGGGCGCGATGCGCTGACCTTCCACAATGCGGCACACGGTCATCAGATCGCGGTAAGATGAGTTCACCGAACTGCCAACAATGACCTGATCAACCTTTGTACCGGCCACCTCAGATACCTTCACGACCTTGTCGGGTGACGAGGGGCAGGCGATCAATGGTTCAAGCGCAGAGAGATCGATTTCGTCATACTCGTCATAGGTAGCCCCACCGTCAGCCGCCATCGGCAGCCAGCCTTCTCCGCGTCCCTGTGAAACCAGAAACTCCAGCGTCCGTTCATCGGAAGGAAAAATGGAAGAGGTTGCCCCCAGCTCGGCCCCCATGTTGCCGATGGTGGCACGATCGGTGACGGAAAGGGTCGCCACGCCGGGACCGTAATACTCGATGACCTTGCCCACACCCCCCTTGACGGTGTGACGCCGCAGCAGCTCCAGAATGACATCCTTGCCCGAAACCCAGTCCGGGAGCTTTCCGACCAGCTTGACTCCCATGACCTTCGGACAGGGGAGATTGAAGGGATGTCCGGCCATGGCCAGAGCCACATCCAGCCCACCGGCGCCAATAGCCAGTACAGAGATGCCGGCCGCGGTCGGAGAATGGGAGTCTGCCCCCAGTAGCGTAATGCCCGGAACCCCAAAGCGTTCCAGGTGTACCTGGTGAGAAACGCCATTGCCCGGCTTGGAGAGATGCACTCCGTACTTCATCGCCGCCGAGGTCAGGAAGGCGTGGTCATCAGCATTCTTATAATCGGTCTGCAGCAGGTTGTGGTCAATGTACTGGGCCGCCAGTCCAACCTTGACGCGGGGCAGCCCCATGGCGATAAACTCCAGCATAGCCATCGTACCGGTGGCATCCTGCAGCAGGGTATGGTCGATACGGATCGATATTTCGGTACCCGGGATCAGCGTTCCTTCAACCAGATGGGCTTCAAGTATTTTGGTGGTCAGGTTTTTTGGCATGACAGGCCTCCATTGAATTGGAATATCACGGCTTTGGAGTTATAGCAATTGATCACCACCGCGAGCAGCAGGCCAAGTTTAACGCAAAAAGAATATTTGAAAAGTAAAATCGTCGCTGAATCTGGTGGTATTTCAGTTATAGAGACCTGGTCCAGCCGTGAGGCCAGCGGACAGAGCCGAGTGAGCTTGCATTACGGGAACTGCATGGCAGTATTGAATATGCATGCCATTTTTTACTCAACATGGTAGATTCACCCGCGCATTTGAACTATCAAACAATGAAACCAAGGACAGATCGTGCCAACCAGCCATACCATGAAAACAGCACTGCCCTGGATTGCCGCGATAATTGGCGGCATTCTCGTATTTCTGGGCTACGCCGGCTTTGACCAGTTCTACCTCGAATGGATCTGCCTCGTACCGGTCCTGTGGGCGATCCGGGATCAGCACCCCGGCCGGGCCTTCTTCATCGGCTGGCTGGCCGGCATCGTAATGAACATCGGCGGTTTCTACTGGGCCATCCAGATGTTTCAGCAGTTCGCGGGGATGGCCTGGCCGCTGGCCGCCCTCGGCCTGCTGCTGCTGGCCGCGGCCAACGGCATCGTATTCGCCGCCTGGGCCTGGGCCACGCGGCTGATCACCCACGATACCGGTTGGAACGTGGCCTGGGTTTCACCGGTGGTCTGGACTGCGCTGGAAAAGTTCTGGCCTGAAATATTCCCGAACTACCTGGGTGCCAGCCAGTACAAGCTCTCACTGGTGACCCAAATCGCGGATCTGACCGGCATCCTGGGGGTCACCTTTATCGTCGTGTACATCAATTCCACTCTCTTTGCGACACTTGAACAGTGGTCCGAGAACCGGCGGATCGCCACCCGCCCGCTGCTGGTCTTTGCGGCGGTTATGGCAACGGTGCTGATCTACGGCCAGGTCCGCATCCGCGCCGTGGACCGGCAGGCCGCGGCTGCCGAACATCTGACCATCGGGCTGATTCAGACTAACCGCGGCGCGGGTGACAAGCGCCAGGATCCTGAAAGCCTGCTCCGCGAACACCAGGAGATGTCCCGGACACTTGCCGCCAGCCAACCCCTCGACCTGATCGTTTGGCCCGAAGGCGTCCTCCGCATCCGGCTTTTGTCACGCGAGGGGAGCCTGCCGTCCGGAGCGCTCGGAGACACGCACATACCCACCCTGTTCGGCGCAATCCTGCAATCCGGGGAGATCAGTGCGGTCCCCCCCCATAACACCGCCCTGCTAACGGACGGCACCGGCCGGATTCTAGGCACCTACGACAAGATGGTGCTGGTGCCCTTCGGTGAGTACATCCCGTTTGGCGAGACATTCCCGGCACTGTATTCGCTGGTGCCATCCACAGGCAGGTTTCGGGCCGGGGAGAGCCGCGAACCGCTCCCGCTCGGAAAGCACCTGCTCTCGGTGAACATCTGCTACGAGGACATCTTTCCCGGGCAGGTCCGCTCCCTGATGCGGGGCGGGCACTACCGGCGCATTCCTGATGCGCTGTTCAACCTGACCAACGACTCCTGGTACGGCAAATCTACCGAACCGATCGAGCACCTGGCCCTGGCAAGCTTCCGCTCGATCGAGCACCGCCGCTCCCTGGTACGCTCCACCAACACCGGCATATCCGCCTTTGTTGACCCGGTCGGACGCATCGTCAAACGCAGCGGAGTCTGGACCAGGGAAACACTGGTTGACCGGGTTCCGATGATGCAGGGCCGCACGCTCTATGCACTGTCGGGAGACTGGCTCGGCTGGGTTTGCGCACTGCTAGCCCTGGCCGGCATCGGTCGGGCACTCCTCGTTTCAGCCCGCCGCGGCGAAGCTACTCAACCGCTAGTTGAAACGACTGCTCCTCAGCGTAAAAAACAGTCCGAGCCGGGCAAACACCTGCAGCGCGAGAAGCAGCAGCGATGAAAATGGAGCGATAACTGGATCAGGGGAAGGATAACACAGGGAGGCGACAGGATAATTCGCCTCATCAATCAGGAAAGTGTTTATTTCAAGCGAGACATCCGAGGTTTCGGCCAAACAGCGGGCCTGATCAAAACCTCGAATGTTTTTTAAATGTCAACTTGAATGCATTTTGAATAAGTCGGACACTCAGGCATGTATCGCCTCTTTATGCACGTCCAGCGCAGCCTCCTTGAAAGCTTCCGACAGGGTCGGATGGGCGTGGCAGGTCAGGGCGATGTCCCGCGCCGTTCCGCCGAAGCTCATCACAGCCACCGCCTCGGCAATCAGGTCCGACGCCCGTGGTCCGACGACATGCACTCCAAGCACCCGGTCCGTTTCAGCATGGGCCAGAATTTTTACGAAGCCCTCCGTCTCGTCCATACAGCGTGCCCGTCCGAGTGCTGCAAAATTGAATCTTCCCGTTTTGTACGTTATGCCGGATTCCTTGAGCTGTTCCTCGGTCCGCCCAACACTGGCGCCCTCCGGCCAGGTATAGACCACACCCGGGATATACTCGTACTCTACCACAGAGCTTTGCCCCATCATCCGCTCCACGCAGACGGTACCCTCTTCCATCGCCTTGTGTGCCAGCATCGGGCCAGGCACCAGATCGCCGATGGCGTAAACACCGGGAACGGAGGTCTGATAGTCGCGGTCTATCACCACCCGCCCCTGCCAGTCCAGTCTAACTCCCAGTTCCTCAAGCCCCAATCCGGCTGTCAACGGTCGCCGGCCGATCGCCACCAGCACCTTGTCGCAGTCGATCTCCTCACTGCCGCTGCCGTCGTTGAACTCGACAATCGCCTTGGAGCCGATGCGACGTACATTAATGATGCGGGTGCCAAGTTTGAACTGAATGCCCTGCTTGCGCAGCGAACGATATAGAGTATCCGCCGCCTGACGGTCCATATTCGGCAGGATTTGCGGCAGCATCTCGATCACCGTCACCTTTACGCCCAACCGGCGCCAGACCGAGCCCATCTCCAGACCGATATAGCCGCCACCGGCCACGATCAGATGCTCCGGCAACCTGCCGAAGGCGAGTGCTTCCCGGGCGCTGACCACGACCTGGCCATCAAAAGGAATGCCGGACAGACCAGCCGCCTCGCTGCCGGTCGCCAGAATAACCCTGGTAGCGGCCAGAGTCAGCGTTGCGGCCGGCGCATCCAAAAGGCTCTGTTGTCCTTCCGCTGCCGGCGTAAGCTCAACCTGATGCCGGCCATCGGGATTTTTGCCCGTTAATACCGCCGTGCCATGGAAGCGCTTTATCCCGTTCTTTTTGAAGAGGTAGGCGATGCCGTCGGTCAGCTTCCTGACCACGTCATCCTTGCGGAGCATCATCGTATCCAGATCAAGGCGCGGCGGATCGATAGCGATGCCATGCGAAGCAAACTTGTCACGCGCCAAAGCAAACATTTCGCTGGAGTCAAGCAGAGCCTTGCTGGGGATGCAGCCCTCATTCAGACAGACACCACCCAGTGTGGAGCGTTTGTCCACTACCGCCACCTTCATACCCAGTTGCGTGGCCCGGATGGCGGCCACATAGCCGCCCGGACCGGCGCCGATAACTATCAGATCGAATGTTGTTTCAGACATATAAGATAACCTCCAAAATTATAAGCGTGCAGTAGACGGCGTGCAGCGTACAGTAAAAAACAAAAAGCTGTCCACTGTCCTCTGATTTCACCCCTCCAGCAACAGCTCTTCGGGCGACTCGATATATTCCTTGACCTTCTTCAGGAACCCGACCGCTTCGCGGCCATCGATGATGCGGTGATCATAGGACAAAGCCAGATACATCATCGGCCGAACCACGATCTGTCCATCCCGCACCACCGGCCGGTCCTGAATGGCATGCATCCCGAGAACTGCACTCTGGGGCGGATTTAGGATCGGTGTCGAGAGCAGCGAGCCGTAGACGCCTCCGTTACTGATGCTGAAGGTGCCCCCTTCCAGATCGGCGATAGCCAGGCGGTTTGTCTTGATCTTATCGGAAAAATCCGCGATGGCCTGCTCGATTTCGTGCATTTTCATCTGATCGGCATTGCGCAGGGCCGGCACCACCAGCCCCTTTTCGCCACCGATGGCGATGCCGATATCGTAGAAATTGTGTATGACGATATCGCCGCCATCGATGCTGGCGTTGACCAGCGGGAACTCTTTCAAGGCCTCGACACAGGCCTTGACGAAGAACGGCATGAAACCCAGAGCGATTCCGTGGCGCTGCAGAAAATGCTCGCGATAGCTGCTGCGCAGCGCCTTGACATGGGAAAGATCGGCTTCGTTAAAGGTCGTCAGCATGGCGGTCTGCTGGCGGGCAGCCACCAGACGCTCGGCAATCCGCCTGCGTATCGGCGACATGGAGCGGCGTTCCTCGCGCCTGGCTGTATAAGGCGGCGCATCCTCGGTCCGCACGGCAAACAGCCCTGCAGTCGGCTCAACCACCGGCACCGGAGGTTCCTGCACAACGGGTTGTGTCGCCGGGAGAGGCGTAACAACCTGACTCTCGGCCGATACTGCCGGTTTTTCGACGACTGCGACCGGTCGGGATGCGGGCGGCTGCTTCGAGCGTTCCTCGATGCGGGCAAACAGGTCATCCAGCGTGATGCGCCCGCCCTTGCCGGTGCCCTCCACCTCGTCGGGACTGATATCATTTTCCAGCATCTCGCGCCGTACCGCCGGTGACGATGCCGGGGCTGCCAGCTTCTCCGCCAGTTGCGCTGACGATGCGCTGACCGGAGTTTCCAGTATCACGGCCGTCTCGGCAATCGCCCCGATCACGGTCCCGACCGCCACCGTAGCCCCCTCAGCCACCGCGATGGAGAGCACTCCGTCAGCATCGGCGTTCAGGTCCAGCGTGATCTTGTCGGTCTCTATCTCGCACAGCGGCTCATCTTTTTTTACCGTCGCGCCATTTTTTATGAACCACTTGGCCAGCAGCGCTTCACGCACCGACTCGCCGACTTCGGGTATCTTTATCTCCATGATTATCTCCAAAGAAAATGTGTTGTTGTACTCGTATGAGCTACTTAATAAGATGCAGGCAATCTATCGCCGTCAGCACACCCTTCTCAACACTCTGTATCATATCATCGGAAAGAGCACCGATACATTCAGACAACTTGGAGCGGTCAAGTGTAGTTATTTGATGGCACACTGCAGCGCTGTCACGGGACAAAGGCGAAATGCTTGCCGGAATTAAAACAACTGTCGGACCTCGCTGGGCCTGATTCAGAGAAGTTGAAAGGGGAACAATGATTATCGAGCGCCATCCGGGAGATTGATTGAAGGCATTGTGAGAAAATATGATGACCGGGCGGCGACCGGTCTGCTCGGAGCCGGAGCGGGGTACAAGATCGGCCCAGTAAATCTCACCCCGTTTCACAATTTACTCTCATGTGTGGCCAGATAATCAGCTGACACATCTGCCAAGGCTTCATCCAGATCGGCCGTTGTTCCCGCATTGGATTGGGCATAGAGCGCCAGCTCATCATGAAGTACCTGGCGTTTACTCTGCTCCAGCCACACTTCAATTGCCTGCCGGACAAGCTGGGTAGCCGGTGTATGGAGACGACGGGACTCATCTTTGAGGCGCGAATAAATCGGCAACGGTAGCGGAACGTGGAAGTTCTGAGATACAGCTGTTTTCATGGCATCCTCCTGCCACAACAATATGCCATAATTTTATGGGGTGCAAGGATAAGATTTTGTAGATGTTTCTGCATAAAAAAACCGCCTTGCGGGCCATACCGAAAGGCGGTTGTAAATCAATATCAAACTTCTCAGGCTTTCAGATGTTCTCTTCCAAAGGGCGACATCTTCCGCAGACGGGCGATGATCGGCGGCATCTCGCGGATCACGATGTCGATCTCGGCGTCGGTTGTGTAGCGGGAAAGCGAAAAACGGATCGAACCATGGGCACAGGTGAAGGGTACACCCATGGCGCGCAGCACGTGGGAAGGCTCCAGCGAACCGGAGGTGCAGGCGCTGCCGGATGAGGCACAAATGCCCAATTCGGACAGCAGCAGCAGAATCGCCTCCCCCTCGACAAACTCGAAGGCGATTGATGTGGTGTTGGGCAAACGCTCGGCTCCGCCGCCGTTGATGCGGGCATTGGGTACGGCCGCCATCAGAGCATCCTGCAGCCGGTCACGCTGGGCCTTGACGATCGTATTTTCCGCTTCCATATACTGGTCGGCCAGCTGGCAGGCCTTGCCCAGGGCGATGATGGCGGCAGTATTCTCGGTGCCGGCCCGGCGGCTCTTCTCCTGGTGGCCGCCCACCAGAAACGGTCGGAAGGGAGTGCCGCGGCGCATGTAGAGCACGCCGATCCCCTTGGGAGCGTGCAGCTTGTGACCGGAAAGCGAGAGCATGTCGATGCTGGAACCGGCCATGTTGATCGGGATTTTACCGATGGCCTGGACGGCGTCACTGTGGAACAGGGCGCCCTTGGACTTGGCAATCGCAGCGGCCTCCTCCACCGGGAAGATCACGCCGGTTTCATTATTGGCCCACATCAGCGAAACGATGGCGGTGTCGGTATCGACGGCCGCCTTCAACTCCTCCATATCCAGACGTCCGGCGCCGTCCACGCCGATTTCGGTCACCCGGTAGCCCTTCTGGGTCAGGTTGCGGCATTGGGTCAGGACAGCGGGATGTTCAACACGCGAGGTAATGACATGACGCCGGTCCGGAAACACTTCCAGCGCCGAACGGATCGCCGCGTTGTCGCTCTCGGTGCCGCAGGCGGTGAAGATGATCTCTTCCGGAGAAGCGCCCAGCAGAGCCGCCACGCGAGCTCTGGCCTCGGTTACCTTGCCCTGCACCTGACCGCCGAAGAAATGCATCGAACTGGGGTTGCCATACAGCTCGCAGAAGTAGGGGCGCATCTCTTCGAAGACCGCTTCATCTACCTTGGTGGTGGCGTTGTTGTCGAGATAGATCTCTTTCATGCCGGGACCTCCTCGACCACGATGTCTTCTGCCACCAGGTCGCGCAGCTTGGCTTCCACCATGCGGGCGGTATTGCCGGACGAGGCACAGCCGGCGCAGGCCTTGCGGAAGGCGACCTGGACCCTGGGTCCGTCGATATCGATCAGCTCCAGGTCACCGCCGTCGGCCCACAACAGCGGCCGGACATCACGCTCCAGCACCTCCTGGATCAGCTGCATCTTCTTCATGTTGGAGAGTTTTTCAGGCCGTTTGCGCGGCTGAAGATTATCATCGCCCAGCACCTGGGCGATCAGCTCCTGGATCTTGGGAATACATCCGCCGCAGGCGCCGCCCGCCTTGGTAAAGTGCGTGACCTGCTCGGCGGTCGTCAGGCGGTTGGTCTCGATGACCTTCTTCAAAAAAGTGTCGGTGATACCGAAGCATTTGCAGACAATCTCTCCCTCATAGTCCGGGTAGGCATGACCCTGGTCATGTTCACCGTCATGCTCGGGGATCGGCTCCCCGCGGTATTTGGCGATCGCCACTTCCAGCGCTTCCTGCCCCATTACGGAACAGTGCATCTTCTCTTCCGGCAGACCGCCCAGAAAATCGGCGATATCCTGATTACTGATGGCCAGAGCCTCATCCAGGTTTTTCCCCTTGACCATTTCGGTCAGGGCCGATGAAGATGCGATGGCGCTGGCGCAGCCGAAGGTCTGAAACCTGGCGTCAACGATCTTGTCCTTGTTATCATCCAGCTTGAGGTAGAGTTTTAGCGCGTCGCCGCAGGCCAGACTGCCGACTTCGCCGACGGCATCGGCATCCGGGATGTCTCCCACATTGCGCGGGTTCAAAAAATGATCTTTAACGGTTGGCGTGTAATCCCACATGAATATTTATCTCCTTGCAATGATTAGTTTTTTTGTATTCTACTCTGCAAAAACTTCCTCAAGATCCAGTTCCAACCCCTCCAAAACCGTGCTCACAGCCAGATCCCCGCGGCCATACCCCTGGGGCCTGCCATACTTTCCGTCTTCGCTGAGAGTAAATACCATCAGGGACTCCTCGGCTGGATGGATAATCCAATATTCCCGCACTCCATGACGCTCGTAGAGACTGAACTTGACTCCGATATCCTTCCTGGATGTGGATGGAGAAAGTATCTCCACAACCAGGTCAGGTGCTCCGCGACAGCCACGGTCATCCAGTTTTTTCTCATCACAGATGACGACAAGATCCGGCTGCACCACCGTCGTCACATCGGAATCGTCCTGCTCTGACAGATCGGGAAGACGGACATCAAAGGGGGCGTGATATACCTTGCAGGGCTTACCCTGAAGGAATTCTGCAATTCGAAATACAACTTTTGTTGATATCCCCTGGTGCCGCCGCACCGGCGCAGGTGTCATATTGTATGGAACTCCATCAATAAGTTCCCAGCGTTCCCCATCGTTCCATTGGCAATATTGACCGTAGGTAAAACGTTCATCCAGTTTTTCCGCAAGATTTGTCTGCGTCATGCAAACCCTCCTACCCCAGTATGAACTGCCGGCCGGCGGCCATAACCTCGGCCAGGCGCGCTTCGTTGCTCGCCTCGCCGTAGAGGCGAACTACCGGCTCGGTGCCCGACTTGCGGAACAGCATCCAGCTGCCGTCTTCGAGCAACAACTTGGTCCCGTCGATCCTGATAACCTCCTTGACTTTCGTCCCGGCAACTTCGGCGGGAACCGCATTGATCTTATTGCTGTAGGCACTTTCCAGCTCGGCTGACAACTTGAGGTTGTCGCGGCGGGTAACGAAGCGCCCGACTTCACCATATAATCGCTCCAAAAGTTCCCGGACCGTCTTGCCCTCGCGAGCAACCATTTCGGCCACCAGGAAACAGGCCAGAATACCGTCCTTCTCGGGGACATGCCCCTTGATGGTTAGACCGGCGCTTTCTTCCCCGCCGATGACCAGCTTGTCCTGGCTGATCAGCTCGCCGATGTACTTGAAGCCGACCGGCGTCTCGTAGACCGGCACGCCATACTTCCTGGCCACCGCGTCGATCAGATGCGAGGTGGCCACGCTGCGGGCCACGCCCCCCTCCAGCTTGCGGACCCGGATCAGGTAATCCAGCAGCAGGGCGATGATGTAATTGGGTTCGATGTAGCTGCCGTCGGCGTCGATGATGCCGAAACGGTCGGCATCGCCGTCAGTGGCCAGGCCGAGCCGGATATCGGGATTGTTCCTGACCAGCGCAATGAAATCGGGAATATGCGCCTCGGACGGCTCGGGTGGATGCCCGCCGAAGTACGGATCGGGACGGTCATTGATGATCGTGTAGGGAATGCCACGTTTACGCAGCGGTTCGTCCAGATAACCGCGAGCGGTGCCGTAAATGGGGTTAAGTGCCACCTGACCCAGGCGACCGAATACGTCGAAATCGATCTTCTGCTCCAGCGCCTTCAGGTATTCGCTGCGGGGATCTATGGTTTCCAGCAGACCCTTTTGTCTGGCGTCCTCAAGAGAAAGTTCCTTGTAGCAGGCCGTTCCCAGCATCTGGTTGGCGCGCCGCTCGATGTCGCTGGTGGTTTCCGGCAAGGCCGGACCTCCCCAGGATGGTGAAAACTTGACGCCGTTGTATTCGGGTGGGTTATGGCTGGCGGTGAAGTTGATGCCGCCGGCGGCAGCGCGCCGCAGAATCTCGAACGACATGACCGGTGTGGGGACATCCCGTTCACAGACATAGGCTTTGACACCGGTTCCGGCCAGCACGCGGGCCGCCGCTTCCACAAAACGCTGCCCCATGAAACGGGTGTCGCAGCCGATCACGACCCCCTTGTCCTGCTCGCCGGCCGCCTTGATGTTATCGGCTATGGCCTGAATGACGGTCTTGACATTATCAAAGGTAAAATCATCGCACAGGATTCCACGCCATCCGGATGTTCCAAAGGTGATTTGCTTCATTGTATCCCCCCGCGTCATAATAGGACAGCTTTAGTCGTGTTAGAGTAATACACATGTAGCCGCCCGTCAAGCGAAACGAAATAGACTGATTCCGATTTTGGAACACTTTCAAGTGCAGACTTGACCTGCATCAGCCAACAGTAGTATATGTTCAAGCCCAGAATATTTGATGAAAAGGATCTATGCATGACAAGAGAACTTGCCAAGGGGTACGAACCCCACGACGTTGAAAATAGATGGTATGCCGAATGGGAGAGCAAGGGCTACTTCCATGCCGCCGCCACATCCGATAAGAAGCCCTATTCGATCGTGATCCCGCCGCCCAATGTAACCGGCGCGCTGCACATGGGACACGCCCTCAACAATACCCTGCAGGATATCCTCTGCCGCTGGAAACGGATGCAGGGCTACAACGTGCTCTGGATGCCGGGCACCGACCATGCCGGCATCGCCACCCAGAACGTGGTCGAGCGCCAGCTGGCCGCCGAAGGCAAGGACCGTCACGACCTGGGTCGCGAAGAGTTTATCGAACGCGTGTGGAAGTGGAAAGCCGAATCGGGCGGCCAGATCATCGGCCAGCTCAAGCGCCTGGGCGCTTCCTGTGACTGGGAGCGGGAGCGTTTCACGATGGACGAAGGTCTCTCCAAGGCCGTCCGCACCGTTTTCGTCAAGCTGTACGAGGACGGCCTGATCTATCGTGACAACCGCCTGATCAACTGGTGCCCGCGCTGCCATACCGCCCTGTCGGACATCGAGGTCGAACATGAGGACAAGAAAGGCCACCTCTGGCACATCCGCTATCCGGTGGCCGGAGAACCTGGCCAGTACGTGGTGGTGGCCACCACCCGCCCCGAGACCATGCTGGGCGACAGCGCCGTGGCGGTACACCCGGAAGACGAGCGTTACAGACACCTGATCGGCAAGAAGGTGATCCTGCCGCTGATCGGCCGCGAGATACCGGTGGTGGCCGACGACTACGTTGAGCTGGAGTTCGGCACCGGCGTGGTCAAGATCACACCGGCCCACGACTTCAATGACTTCGAGGTCGGCCTGCGGCATGGTCTGGACAGGATCAACGTGCTGGACGAATCCGGCAACATCAACGCCGCCGGGCAGCAGTATGAAGGCCTGGATCGATTTGCAGCCCGCACACGGATCGTAGCCGAACTGGAAGAGTCCGGGCTGCTGGACAAGATCGAAGACCACGCCATGTCGGTGGGCGGCTGCTACCGCTGCAAGACCGTGGTGGAACCGTACCTGTCGCTGCAATGGTACGTCAAGGTCGCGCCGCTGGCCGAACGTGCTCTGGACGCCGTAAAAAGCGGCAAGACCCGCATCCTGCCCAAGCAGTGGGAGAACACCTACTACGACTGGATGGAAAATATCCGCGACTGGTGCATCTCGCGCCAGATATGGTGGGGACACCGCATCCCGGCCTGGTTCTGCGACCACTGCGACGGCATCACCGTCGCGATGGAGACACCCGGCAACTGCAGCAAGTGCGGCAGTGACGAGATCCACCAGGAAACCGACGTGCTGGACACGTGGTTTTCATCGGCGCTGTGGCCCTTCTCCACCATGGGCTGGCCGGAGCAGACCGCCGAGCTGAAGACCTTCTACCCCACCGCCTGCCTGGTGACCGGTTTCGACATCCTCTTTTTCTGGGTGGCCCGAATGATGATGATGGGGCTGCACTTCATGGACCAGGTGCCTTTCAAGGACGTCTACATCCACGCCCTGGTGCGGGACGCCCAAGGTCAGAAGATGTCCAAATCCAAGGGCAATGTCATCGACCCGTTGACGATCATCGAACAGTACGGCACGGACGCCTTCCGCTTCACGCTGGCCGCCTTCGCGGCCCAGGGGCGTGACATCAAACTGGCCGAGGAACGCATCGCCGGCTACCGCAACTTCTGCAACAAGGTCTGGAACGCGGCCCGCTTCACGCTGATGAACCTGGAGGGTTTTGACCCGGACAGCGTCAGCTACGACAGCCTGGAGTTATCCCAGGGGGACAAGTGGATCCTGCACCGCCTGAACGAAACCATCCGGACCGTGGACGAGACCCTGACCGGTTACCGCTACAACGAAAGCGCCATGGCGCTCTACCAGTTCACCTGGAGTGAATTCTGCGACTGGTATCTGGAACTCTCCAAACAGGATCTGTACAACGGCACCCCGGAGCGCAAGCGCACCGCCCGGTACGTGCTCTGGTACACGCTGGAAAACCTGCTGAGGCTGCTGCACCCCTTCATACCCTTCATCACCGAAGAGATCTGGCAGGCTCTGCCTGGGACGAAAACGACACCAACCATCATGCAGGCCGAATACCCGGCCCCCTGCGAACAGCGCTCCTATCCCGAAGCGGCGGCCGATATGGAACGGGTCATGGCGGTCATCAGCGCCATCCGCAATATCCGCGGCGAGATGGAGGTGCCTCCCTCGAAACAGATTGCCGTGATCCTTTCCTGCGGCTCGGAGGAAAGCCGGCGTTTGATGAAACACAACGAAGGCGCCATCATCAGCCTGGCCCGCATTTCCGACCTGGCCATCGGCGCCGATCTTGAGAAACCGGAGGACGCCTCGATCCAGGTGGCCGGCGATGTACAAATTTTCGTTCCGCTGCGTGGATTGGTAGATGTAGAGGAAGAGGAAAAACGCCTGCTGAAGGAGATCTGCAAGATCGACAAGGAGATCGAGATGTTCTCCAAAAAACTGGCCAGCCCGGCCTTCGTGGACCGCGCCCCGGCCGAAGTGGTCGAAAAGGAGCGTCAGAAACTGGCCGAGGTGACCGGCAAGAAGCAGGTTCTGGAAGAGAGTTTGGATAAGATCAGAAAGTTGAAATAGGTACAGTATGCATCTGAAGAGTGTCGCCATATTCGCCAAGAGGCACGATCCCCGCTGTCAGGGGGTTGCCGATGACCTGATCAACTGGCTGGAGGAAAAGAACTGCCTGCCGTTGGTCGAGACCGATCTTGCCAACCTGATCGGCTATTCCAGGGCGCTGACGGATGAGGAGATCCGTGAGCAGGCCGAACTGGTGGTGGTGCTGGGGGGTGACGGCACCCTGATTTCAGTGGCACGTCTCTTCAGCGGCAAGGATGTGCCGATCGTGGGGGTCAACCTGGGCAGCCTGGGTTTTTTGACCGAAGTGACGGTGGAGGAACTTTATCCGCTGCTGGAACGCTGCCTGCTGGGCGAGCCGCGGGTTTCCGACCGGATGATGCTGGAAGTTACGGTCTGTCGTGAAGGTCAGGAAATCGAAAAGTGCCATGTCCTGAATGACATGGTCATCAACAAGGGCGCCCTGGCCCGCATCGTCGATCTGGAGACCAGGGTCAACCGCCATTTCCTGACCACCTACAAGGCGGACGGCCTGATCGTCTCCACTCCGACCGGCTCCACCGGTTATTCCATGTCCGCCGGCGGGCCGATCATCCATCCCTTGATGAGCTGCATCGTGATCACTCCGATCTGCCCGCACACACTGACCAACCGTCCGATTGTCGTCACCGATGAATCGATCATCACGATCACGATCGCCTCATCCTTCGATGAAAAGGTTTACCTGACCCTGGATGGGCAGGTCGGCTTCAAACTGATGCAGGGCGATACGATCGAGGTGCGCAAGGCGCTCAAGACCACGTCGCTGGTCATGTCGAAGGACCGTGATTATTTCGAGATTTTGCGCACCAAACTCAAGTGGGGAGAACGCTGACACCGCCATGCTGACCGATCTCACCATCAGGAACGTCGCCATCATCGACTCCCTGCATATCACGCTCAAGCCGGGCCTGACCGTGCTGACCGGCGAGACCGGCGCCGGAAAGTCGATCATCATCGATGCGGTCGGGCTGATCATGGGCAACAGGGCTTCCGGCGACCTGATCCGCTCCGGCGAGGACGAAGCGGTAGTCGAGGCGCTCTTCGACATCTCTGCCCTGCCGGATATCCGCAGCCTGCTCGGCGAAGCCGGTTTCGACTGCGACGCCGATCTGCTGATCAAACGTTCCCTGTCCCGTTCCGGCAAGAACCGGATCTTCATCAACGGCGGTCTGGCCACCCTTGCCCTGCTGACCGACATCGCCCCGCGTCTGATCAACATCTACGGACAACACGACTCCCAGACCCTGCTGAAGCCTGACAACCACCTGCGACTGCTGGACGCCTTTGCCGGCCTGGATAAACAGCGTCAGGATTTTTCACGTTTATACAGCCAACTGACCGAATTACGGGAGCGCATGGCCGGTCTGGATTCCGCCGAACGTGATGCCGAACGGCGTCTGGATCTGCTGACATACCAGGCGGAGGAGATCGAGCGGGCCGGACTTAAGTCCGGAGAAGAGTCCGAACTGGAGGAACAGCGTCAGCTGTTGTCCAGTTCGGAAAAGCTGGGCAGCGGCAGTGCCGAGGCCTACGACCGGCTCTACGACGGCGAAGGTGCCATCCTGGGGCAATTGCGGCGCATAACCTGCTCGATCACGGAACTGGCTGCCATCGACCATTCCCTTCAGGATCTGGCCGGTTCTCTGGAAAACGCCTACCTGCAGCTGGAGGACGCCGCCATCACACTGCGCGACTACTCCTCACGCATCGAATCCGACCCGGCCACGCTGCTGCAGATCGA